>NZ_KV789536.1:19052-28310 GCF_001807625.1 Neisseria sp. HMSC03D10 | reverse complement strand
CCGCCTTCAGGCGGCTGTGTGTTGAAACTCGGAGAGTGCGCGGTTAAATATGCTGGAATTGCCCAGCCGCCTTCAGGCGGCTGTGTGTTGAAACAAGCAAATCGGCAAATCCTATGCCGCAGCCGCAGCCAGCCGCCTTCGGGCGGCTGTGTGTTGAAACAAAATGTATCGGATATTCCGCGTCGACAGCTTATGCCAGCCGCCTTCGGGCGGCTGTGTGTTGAAATAGACGACCTCTACCGTACTGGCGATTGATTTTGCTAGCCGCCTTCAGGTAACTGCGTGTTGAAACCCGTAGCCGAGGGAGCAGAGGTAGAGGCGCAGGCCCAGCCATCTTCAGCTAACCATATGTCGAAACCAGACTGTGTTTTCCTGATTTAAACCATCTGTAACCATTTACTTTTTGATGGTTATGTCTGAAAAATCATCTGTTGGAATAGGAAATCGTTAATCCATCAAATCTCTGTTTTTCAGACGACTGTAATTGGATTTGTTTGGTTCTAATTAAATCAGATTTTTCCAGCTTCGGGCTGCCGGATAAATTTGATGCAATACAGGGTTTGATTAGCTAGGGGCTGGATAAAAACGGCAGCTTTGTTATAATAAAACTACTGGCAGTTACATACTTTTCTTGGCATTGCGCCGTTTTATTCATATTAACGAAAGAGGAAAACAAAATGTTTCCAGAATATCGCGATTTAATTTCCAAATTAAAACAAGAAGACGCCCACTTCGCCCGTCTGTTTGACGAGCATAATGAGTTGGACGATAAGATTACAGGTTTGGTTAATAATCCTGTTACCAGCGGTTCTGAAGAAATTGAGGAGCTGAAAAAAGCCAAATTGAAACTGAAAGACGAATTGTACGCTCTGTTGCAAAAGGCTTCAGGCAAGTAATCGGGATTTGAATAAGGTCGTCTGAAAATGCCAATCCAGGTTTTCAGACGACCTTTCGTTTGGGTTTTACAGCAATCCTTCTATCGGCAGGATGGAGAGAATTTTGGAGGTAACGCGTTTCCAGAATTTGGCTTCGGGTTCGGCGGAGTAGGTTTTCTGGGTGGTGGGGTCGTACCAGTGAAGTTTGTTGTATTTGTCGAGGGTGACCTGATAGGCGTATTTCGGGGTGGTATTGACGAGGGTGCGCTGCATTTCTCCTGCGATTTTGGGGCTTTCGAGGACGACGCCCATTTCGGTGTTGAGTCTGGCGGAGCGCGGGTCGAGGTTGAATGAGCCGATGAAGACGCGTTTTTCGTCCACGATAAAGGTTTTGGCGTGCAGGCTGGTGGCGGAGCTGCCGGTCAGACCGCGGTCTTTGGTGGTGGGGACGGCGTGGTTGGGTTGCAGCTCGTAGAGTTTGACACCGGCTTTGAGCAGGGGCTTGCGGTATTTGACGTAGCCTGAGTGGACGGCGGCGACATCGGTCGCTTGGAGCGAGTTGGTCAGGACGGTTACGTCCACGCCATTTTTGACGAGTTGGTCGAGCGCGCGTACGCCTGATTTGGTGGGAACGAAATAGGGCGAAACGAGATAGACGCTTTTTTCGGGCGTTTTCAGGGCGTTTTGCATGCGGTCGAAAATGGGTGGTTTGTGGCGGTCGCGGTCCAGCCCTTTGGCGGGGTCGTCGCTGATCAGGCGGGTGTGGACGCTTTGCCAGTCTATGCTGTTGCTCTGCATTTTTTTGTAGAGTTCGGAATTTTCGATGCTGCTGCGGTAGCGGCTGAGGGTTTCGTTTTTGTCTTTGTCGTTGTAACCCAGCTCTTGGAAGCCTTTTTCGATATCGCCTTTTTTGATGATGCTGGCGACGGTGTAGGAGGAATGGCTTGCCCAATAGCGGTCGAAGTCTTGAGAAACTTCGGTCACGACGCGGCCGGTGGCGAGGATGTCGAGGTCGGCAAAGATGGTGTCTTCGCCGACTTTAAAATATTCGTCGCCGATATTGCGCCCGCCGAGGATGGTGGCGCGGTTGTCGGCGGTGAAGGATTTGTTGTGCATCCGGCGGTTGAGGCGCGGGAAGTCGGTCAAATAACCCAGCGCGCGCCATTTGCGGCGGACGAAGGGGTTGAACAGGCGGATTTCGATATTGGGATGGCTGTCGAGGGCGAGCAGGACGTTGTCCAGCCCGTTGGTGTTGTTATCGTCCAGCAGCAGGCGCACGCGCACGCCGCGTTCGGCGGCACGGTGGATCAGGTTGAACATGAGCTTGCCGGAGATGTCGTTGTGCCAGATGTAGTATTGGAGGTCCAGAGTGTGGTCGGCGGCTTCAATCAGGGCGGCGCGGGCGACAAAGGCTTCGTGCGCGTCGTTGAGCAGATAGACATTGGAAATATCGCCGCCGGTTTTGGCAGTGGCGGTGTTGAGCAGGGCATCCATGCGCGGGGCGGAACGGATGTCGAGGTAGTGGCTTTCAGGGCGATCGTCCAGTGAGGGCAGGCCGGCGCAACCTGTCAGAAAAACCGGAAGCATAAGGATGAGATGGATTTTTTTCATTCTTGAGGGCGTTTCAGACGACCTTTTTCGCTGAAACGGTATTTTTATTTAGAAGGGTCGTCTGAAAAGAAGTTCGATGTTTATACGGTTCGCATTTTAACCGAGAACAAAGCCGACCGGATTGCTTTTTCAGGTCGGCTTTGTGTCTAAACATGGATGCCGTCGATTTCGGCGTACCGTTTTGCTTTTTCTTCCGCACTTAAAAACGAGGCTTTGAACGAGTTTTTGCACAAGGTGCGGATGTCTGCTTCATTCAAATCCAATGCGTCGACAAGTTCGATGAAATTTTGGTTGATGTAGCCGCCGAAGTAGGCGGGGTCGTCTGAATTGACGGTAACCAATACGCCGCACTCAAGCATGCGGCGCAGGTTGTGCCGGGACAGGTCGCCGACGACTTTGAGCTTGAGGTTGCTCAATGGGCAGACGGTCAGGGGCATTTGCTCGGCAATCAGGCGCTGCATAAGGGTTTCGTCTTCTTCGGAGCGCACGCCGTGGTCGATGCGGACGACTTTCAGCAAATCCAACGCTTCCCAAACGTATTCGGGTGGGCCTTCTTCGCCGGCGTGGGCGACGGCGGGAAAACCTTGTGCGCGGGCTTGGGCGAAGACGCGCTCGAATTTCGAGGGCGGATTGCCGAGTTCGCCCGAATCCAGTCCGATGCCGTCGATCTGTCGTCTGAAAGGCTGTGCTTGGGCAAGCGTTTCAAACGCGGATTCTTCGCTCAAATGCCGCAGGAAACACATAATCAGCCTGCTGGAAATGCCCCATTTTTCCTGCGCTTCCAGGCGGGCACGGGTGATGCCGTTGATGACGGTTTCAAACGGTACGCCGCGCGCGGTATGGGTTTGCGGGTCGAAGAAGATTTCGGTGTGGGCGACGTTGTCCTCGCGGCAGCGGGCGAAGTAGGCTGTGGTCAGGTCGTAAAAATCCTGCTCGTGGAGCAAGACCGCCGCCGCAGCGTAGTAAATATCGAGGAAGGACTGGAGGTTGTGAAAATCGTAAGCGCGGCGCACGGCGTCCACATCCGAATAGGGAATGGAAACGCCGTTGCGCCCGGCGATGGCGAACATCAATTCCGGCTCGAACGTGCCTTCGATATGGACGTGCAATTCGGCTTTAGGCAGGGCGCGGATTAAGGTGTGTACGGTCATAGGCAGCACCCGCTCGGTCAATAGTGGCGGCGGCGGAAGTAGAACATTCCTTCGCTGTCGAGTTCGAGGATGTAGCGGCCGTTTTGAACGGCGGCATAACCGCTTTTGCCTGCCTGATAGGGTTGCAGGGCGGCGTGGGAGAAGAGGTAGCTTGTCAGTTTGCTGCCGTCTTCGGCAATGTTGCCGACCAGTTTGGCAAACAAGGCATGGCATTTGCCGTTTTCAGTCCAGCCTAAAGGCTCGCCTTTGTCGCCGGTTTCCATACATTTGCCGCTGATGACTTCCAAGTCGTTGGGGTGGTTGCCGATCAGTTGGATGACGTTTTGTTCGGACAAGCCGTTAATCGGATAGCTGATTTGTTTTTTGCCGTCGTTGGTTTTGCCTTCGCTGCTTTGTCCTAAATCCAAGCCTGCGATGGCGTTGTTGTCGATGTATTTGACTTTAAACGCGGGCTTTGGCGCGGCTTCGGCGGCATTTTGGGCGGGCTCGGCTGGGGCTTCGGATTTGCCGCAGGCGGCAAGCAGGAGGGCGGATAAGAGAATCGGAAAGGCTTTCATCGGATATTCCTTGTTTTAAACAGGAAAAGGTCGTCTGAAAATAGCGGGCTGCTTTTTCAGACGACCTTTTGAGATTTACTTCAATGGGCGGATGCCGACGGCGTCGCGTACTTTGTCCAGCAGTTCGCGCGCTTCTTTGCGCGCTTTGGCGGCGCCTGTCTGCAGGATGTCTTCGATTTGCGAAGGATTGGCGGTCAGCGCGTTGTAGCGTTCGCGCGGTTCTGCCAGCTCGGCGTTGATTTTGGCAGCCAAGAGTTTTTTGGCTTCGCCCCATGCCAAGCCTTCGGCCAGCATTTGCGTAAACTCTGCGGTTTCAGACGGCGTGGAGAAGGCTTTGTAGATTTCAAACAAGGGGCTTTCGTCGGGCTGTTTCGGCTCGCCCGGCTCTTTCATGTTGGTAATGATTTTGTTGACCGATTTTTGGGTTTTCTTGTCGTTTTCCCAAAGCGGAATAGTGTTGCCGTAGGATTTGGACATTTTGCGTCCGTCCAAGCCGACCAAGAGTTCGACGTTTTCGTCGATTTTCACTTCGGGCAGGGTGAAGACTTCTTTGAAGCGGTGGTTGAAGCGGCCGGCGATGTCGCGCGCCATTTCGACGTGTTGGATTTGGTCGCGGCCGACGGGGACTTCGTTGGCGTTGAACATGAGAATGTCGGCGGTCATCAGGATGGGGTAGCTGTACAGACCCATTTCTACGCCGTGGTCGGGGTCTTCCTGATTGTTTTCAGCGTTTGCCTGCACGGCGGCTTTGTAGGCGTGGGCGCGGTTCATCAGACCTTTGGCGGTGATGCAGGTCAGAATCCAGTTCAATTCCATCACTTCGGGAATGTCGCTTTGGCGGTAGAAGGTAGTGCGCTCGGGGTCGAGTCCGCAGGCAAGCCAAGTGGCGGCAACGGCTTGGGTGGATTGGTGAATCATCTCCGGCTCGTGGCATTTGATGATGCCGTGGTAGTCGGCGAGGAAGAGGAAGGATTCGGTATCGGGGTTTTGCGCCGCACGGACGGCAGGGCGGATGGCGCCGACGTAGTTGCCCAGATGCGGGATGCCGGTAGTGGTTACGCCTGTGAGGACGCGTTTTTTGCTCATGGGAATATCCTTAAATGGCTCAAGGTCGTCTGAAAATGAAATAAGGATGGATTATACCTGATTCCCAACGAGTTTTCAGACGACCTTTTTATAGTGGGCATATCGACTTATTCACAGCTTTTTTTGATTTAATATATTTTAAAAACAAATTGATACTGTATTTTTTAAATATTTTAGTAAATTTTTCTCTTGAGTTATCCACAGGTGACACTATATAGCGTTTATTAGAAAGATATTCGTTTCAGAAGAAAGGAAACCTAAAGATGAGATTCGACAAATTAACCGCCAAATTCCAACAAGCCCTTGCAGAAGCTCAGAGTTTGGCGTTGGCTGCGGACAGCAGCTATCTGGAAGCAGGCTTCGTGCTGAAAGCCCTGCTTGACGATCAAAACAGCGGAGCCGCCGCGCTCTTGGCTCATGCGGGCGTAAACGTGCCGCAGGTGAAACAGCGTTTGCAGCAGCATTTAAACAGCCTGCCGAAAGTGTCTGGTCAGGGAGGCGACATTATGCCCAGCCGCGAATTGCAGGCGGTGTTGAACCTGATGGACAAAGCGGCAACCAAACGCGGCGATGCCTATATCGCCAGCGAACTTTTCCTGCTTGCCTTGGTGCAACAGAATGATGCGACCGGCAAAATCCTGAAAGAAGCCGGGGCGACCGAACAAAATATCAATGCCGCGATCGACGCGGTACGAGGAGGACAAAACGTGAATGATGCCAATGCCGAAGACCAACGCGACGCTCTGAAAAAATACACGCTCGACCTGACCCAGCGCGCCCGCGACGGCAAACTTGACCCCGTTATCGGCCGCGACGACGAAATCCGCCGCGCGATTCAGGTATTGCAACGTCGTACTAAAAATAACCCTGTGCTGATTGGCGAGCCTGGTGTGGGTAAAACCGCTATCGTCGAAGGATTGGCGCAACGCATCGTCAACGGCGAAGTGCCCGAATCCCTGCGCAATAAACGTTTGCTGGTTTTGGATTTGGCGGCATTGATTGCCGGCGCGAAATACCGCGGCGAATTTGAGGAACGCTTGAAAGGCGTGTTGAACGACTTAGCGAAAGACGACGGCAACACCCTGATTTTCATCGACGAAATCCATACTTTGGTCGGCGCGGGCAAAACCGACGGCGCAATGGACGCGGGCAATATGCTGAAACCGGCTTTGGCGCGCGGCGAACTGCACTGCATCGGCGCGACCACTTTGGACGAATACCGCCAATACATCGAAAAAGACGCGGCACTCGAACGCCGCTTCCAAAAAGTATTGGTCGGCGAACCCAGCGTGGAAGACACCATCGCCATCCTGCGCGGTTTGCAGGAGCGTTACGAAATCCACCACGGCATCGACATCACCGACCCCGCCATCGTTGCCGCCGCGGAATTGAGCGACCGCTACATTACCGACCGCTTCCTGCCCGACAAAGCGATTGATTTGATTGACGAAGCCGCCAGCCGCATCAAAATGGAGCTGGACAGCAAACCCGAGCAGATGGACAAACTCGACCGCCGCATCATCCAGCTTAAAATGGAAAAAATGCACGTTGCCAAAGAGAGCGATGACGCCAGCAAAAAACGTTTGGAACTGATAGACGAAGAAATCGACGGCCTGCAAAAAGAATACGCCGATTTGGACGAAATCTGGAAAGCCGAAAAAGCCGCGTCTTCCAGCACTGCCGACATCAAGAAACAGATGGACGACATCAAAGTCAAAATCGAGCAGGCCAAACGCCAAGGCGACTTCGCCCGCGCGTCCGAACTCGAATACGGCGAGTTACCGAAATTGGGTGCGCAGTTGCAAGCGGCAGAAAGCAACCCCGACGGCAAAAAACAAAACAAACTCTTCCGTACCGAAGTCGGCGCGGACGAAGTGGCCGAAATCGTATCGCGTATGACCGGCATCCCCGTGTCAAAAATGATGGAAGGCGAACGCGACAAGCTGCTGAAAATGGAAGAAGTATTGCACCGCCGCGTGGTCGGTCAAGACGAAGCCGTGCGCGCCGTGTCCGACGCCATCCGCCGCAGCCGCTCCGGTCTTGCCGATCCGAACAAACCCTACGGCAGCTTCCTGTTCCTAGGTCCGACCGGCGTGGGTAAAACCGAGTTGTGCAAAGCCTTGGCAGGCTTTCTGTTCGACAGCGAAGACCACCTCATCCGCATCGACATGTCCGAATACATGGAAAAACACGCCGTTGCCCGCCTGATCGGCGCGCCTCCGGGCTATGTCGGCTACGAAGAGGGCGGCTACCTGACCGAACAAGTCCGCCGCAAACCGTACAGCGTGATTCTTTTGGACGAAGTGGAAAAAGCCCATCCCGACGTGTTCAACATCCTGCTGCAAGTATTGGATGACGGCCGCCTGACTGACGGACAAGGCCGCACCGTGGACTTCAAAAACACTGTTATCGTCATGACTTCCAACATCGGCAGCCAGCACATCCAACAAATGGGTACGCAGGACTACGAAGCCGTGAAAGAAGCGGTGATGGAAGAAGTGAAAGCCTACTTCCGCCCCGAAATGATCAACCGTATCGACGAAGTGGTCGTGTTCCACGGACTGAATCAGGAGAATATCCGCAACATCGCCAAAATCCAGCTCAAAGGCTTGGAAAAACGTTTGGAAGCGCAGCACCTGCACCTGAAAGTGGACGATGCCGCCTTGGATTTGATTGCCCAAGCCGGTTTCGACCCCGTGTACGGCGCACGCCCGCTCAAACGCGCCATCCAGTCGGAAATCGAAAACCCGCTGGCCAAAGCCCTGCTCGAAGGCAAATACGCGCCCGACAGCACGATTCATGTGAAAGAAGAGGGCGGCAAGCTGGTGTTTGCTTGATTTGAGCGTAGCTTGAGATAAAGTGATGAAAAAAGGTCGTCTGAAAACCTGATTACGGGTTTTCAGACGACCTTTCGTCTTAGGATTTCAATATTTCACATCGGCAACGCGGTTTTACAAATCCTGCAAACGCTCGACCGAAGGGGCGTAGTAATATGCGCCGGACACGGCGGTGGAAAGATGCTTGAGCAGCAGGTCGGTTTTGCCGTCGGCATCGCCGAACATGTGCAAAAGCTGTACTTCGATGTTGTGCAGGGTGTGGCAGTAGGCAGTGAACATCAGACCGTGTTCGCCGCTGATTTTGCCGAAGGGCAGGCTGCGGCGGACGATTTTCAGACCCACGCCGTTTTCTTTCAGGTTGACGCGGCCCAAATGCGAATCGGGCAGGCGCACGTCTTTGCTGAATTCTTCGTTGGCTTCTTTGCTGCGGCCGACGCTGGTTTCTTGTTCGGCAACGGGGACGGCATCCCATTTTTTCAGGTCGTGCAGGTATTTTTGCAGCAGGACGTAGCTGCCGCCGGCATCGGATCGGCCTTCGGGAATAATGGCGACATTGCGGACGTTTTCATCGCCTTGCGGGTTTTCAGTACCATCGACGAAGCCGTCCAGTCCGCGGTCTTCATACAGGCGCAGACCGTGTTCTTCGGTGGCGATGCTGATGCTGTCGCCGAACGCGGCAAAGACGGATTGGGCGAGCGCGAAGGCGGCTTTTTGGCGGCAGGCTTGGATGTGGATGTAGATATCGTGTTGGGTTGAGGGGGCAAGACCGTTGCCCATGACGGGGAAGGGTTTGATTTCGCTGCCTTCTTCTGCGTGTCCGAATGCTTTCCATGCGTCGCTGCCGAAGGCGATGGTCATGCCTAAAATATCTTCGGGAAAGCGGGTTTTCAGCTTCGCCAAAGCTTCAAGCGAGCTTCGGCAGGCGGTTTTGATGTCATCGTAGCGACCGTCGCGGATGTCGGCTTCGATAAATATGCCGGCTTGGGCGTGATCGGGGATGATGGCGGTTTGCGGGCGGGGCATTGTGTTTCCTTTTCAGTTTATTGGATTTTTCAGGCGGTATTATAGCACTTAAGGTTTTCAGACGACCTCGTCTGAAAGGGCGGATATGATATAGTGGATTAAATTTAAATCAGGACAA
>NZ_KV789536.1:18804-19032 GCF_001807625.1 Neisseria sp. HMSC03D10 | reverse complement strand
AGCCGCCTTCAGGCGGCTGTGTGTTGAAACCCGACGATATTACGCCGAGCTTTGCGCATAACCACGGCCAGCCGCCTTCAGGCGGCTGTGTGTTGAAACTTTAATCAACATCCAGCCTGTTGCAAACGTGTTGACCAGCCGCCTTCAGGCGGCTGTGTGTTGAAACGTCAAATACCAGCGTGTCCTGCATGGCAAGGTTGACCAGCCGCCTTCAGGCGGCTGTGTGTT
>NZ_KV789536.1:2832-18784 GCF_001807625.1 Neisseria sp. HMSC03D10 | reverse complement strand
ACGCCGTCCTGGTTTAAAGTTAATCCACTATAGAATCCGCCGTTTGTTTTTTGATTTTCAACAGGTTCGCTTTATGTTCGGCACGATGTTTTTGATTATGATTGTATTGCTCCAGCTTTTCACGTTCGGGCTGGGGCGTTCGTTGCAATGGCTGTTTGCGCCGGTGATCGGCAAGGCGGGCAGGCGTTGGCTGATGGGGGTGTCGTATTTCGTGACCAACGGCCTGTTGGCAGGGCTTTTGTTGGAATTGGGACATTTTATGTTCCGCATCATGGCGTTTTGGATGGTGTTGCTGCTGTTTGTGATGTATGCGGCATTGGCGACGTTTATCCTGTTTCTGCTGCTGCGCAAATTCGTGGCCATCCGGTCGCTGTCGCGCAGCCTGCGCTTGTTTGCGCCGCTGTTTGTGTTCGGCTTGGTCGGCTTGGGGATGTACAACGCCTATACGCCCGTCGTCCGTCATCAGACCGTCGTGATCGATAAGAAAATGGACAAACCGCTGCGCATCAGCGTGGCAAGCGACCTGCACTTGGGGATTTTGTTCGGCGCGCGGCAACTGGATAAGCTGGTGGACATCATGAACCGCGAAAAAGTTAATTTAATCCTGTTGCCGGGCGATTTGATGGACGACAACGTCGATGCCTACCGCAAAGAGAATATGCAGCCGCATCTGGGTCGTCTGAAAGCGCCGCTGGGTGTTTACGCGACTTTGGGCAATCACGATATGTTCGGCGACAGCGCTCGCATCCGCCATGACCTCGAAGCGGCAGGCATTACCGTACTCGGCAACCAAGTGTTGCAACACGATGCTTTCCTGCTCGTCGGCCGCAACGACGATTTGGACCACGACCGTCCGTCTGTCTCTCAGTTGCTGAAAAACCACAATACCGACCAGCCCGTTTTGCTGATGGATCACCGCCCGACCGAAGTCGAGGCGCACGCCAAGCTGCCTATTGACGTTCAAGTTTCCGGCCATGTCCACAATGGCCAAATCGCGCCGGCAAACCTGATCGTGAGTACGCTCTACCGTCTTGCTTACGGCTACGAGGAAATCGGCGGAAGACATTTTTTTGTCACGTCCGGCTACGGTTTCTGGGGGATTCCGCTGCGCTTGGGTTCGCAGTCGGAAGTGTGGGTGATTGATGTGAAGGGGAGGTAATTTATTGAAATTAAAATATAAGGTGTATGAAAAAGGTCGTCTGAAACAAAATTCGGACGGCCTTTTTTATGACTTATGGGCAAAAAAATCTATTTGGGTTATAATGCCACCAGACTAAATCAAATTTGCAGATTGACTATTATTTTTTTAAAAATCTGCAAAATACTCAACACATTACTTCAATAAATAATCAAGGATGAGCATTATGGGAATCATTAGTCTTATTTTCATCGCCGTGATATTGGGCTTTCTGTTGATTAATTTCAAGCAAAAACTCAGCCGTTGTAAAAAAGATTACCAAGAATCTTTCGTTGCATTGCGTATCGCTTTGGCGTGTAGGCATCAGGCAGTCAGGCATGTTTTAGATGCGTCAAAAATCTACCTGGGGCGCGAAGGTGACGATATGGATAAAGGTTTGTTGTCCGCTTGTGGCGATGCAGAAGCGGTATTGAGCCAGGCATCCAAATCTTTCTCCCCGGAATCGCTTTCCCGCCTGTGCAATGCGGAAGCGGAATTGAACAAATTGCTCCGAAGCTTGCAGGAAGCTTTGGAAAAAAACTTAAAACAACGACCCGACGAAGGGTTGAAAAGCCAGCTTGAAATGCTGGATGCAGCTGAAAACGACGTTGTTTCCGCGCGCCGTGCTTACAACCGCTCCGCAGAACGCTACAACCGCATACTCAGAAAGTCCACGAGCGGAATTATTGCGAAGGTATTGGGCTATCATGTCAAAGCAAGCCTGATTAAATTTGAAGACAACAATGGCCCTCAAATGAGCAAACATTTACTGGCTCGTTCGTAATCCTTATTTGAAAGTATGACGGGTTTGGATGGGACTCCCTTATCGTCATCATCCCTTGTCCGATAAAAAGGTCGTCTGAAAACTATGTTTCAGGTTTTCAGACGACCTTTGTTTTTCAAAACGGAATCAACCGCCGCATGCGCCGCAGCAACCGCCTTCGCTATGGCCGCCGCGTTTTTCTTCGTTGTTGACTACGGGCAGCTCGACTTCTTCAGACTGCTCTTTTTTGTCTTCGGGCAGGTCGTTGACTTTGATTTTGTTTTCTTCTGACATTTTGGGCTCTCTTTAAAAAAGATGGAAAGGTGTGCCACGATACCATCGGGCGGCGGATAAACCAAGTCGGATTTAAGATTTTTTGCGATTCGGTTTGATGAATCGCAAATCGTGCCGGTTTGGAATGGCTGACGTGATAACGGGACGCTGGTTATCGCGTCCCGTTTGGGTTTTCAGACGACCTTTGGGCATCAGTTCAGGCGGTTTTTCTTACCGAACCAAACGAAGCCGATGGCGCCCAAAACAATCATCGGCACGCTCAACCATTGTCCCATCGACAAGCCCAAGGTGAGCAAGCCGAGATAGTCGTCGGGCTGGCGGGCGTATTCGGCGATGAAGCGGAAGAAGCCGTAGCCGCCGAGGAAGAGGGAGGCGACTTGTCCGGTCGGGCGCGGTTTTTTGGAGAAAATCCATACGACGATGAAGAGGCAGATGCCTTCAAGGGCGAATTGGTAGAGTTGCGAAGGGTGGCGCGGCAGTACGTGATATTGCTGCATCCATTCCGCCCAAAGCGGGTTGCGCACGGCGGCGTTGAGGTCTTCTGCGCGCGCTTGCGGGAAGCCCATTGCCCAAAAGGCGTTGATATCGGTAATGCGGCCCCAGAGTTCGCCGTTGATAAAGTTGCCGATCCGGCCGGAAGCCAAACCCAGCGGAACGAGCGGTGCGACGAAATCCATGGTTTTCAAGGTACTGATTTTGTGTTTGCGGCTGAACAGCCACATGGCAATGACGACGCCCAAGAAGCCGCCGTGGAACGACATGCCGCCTTCCCAAACTTTGAGCATTTCAAGCGGATGGTCGAGGTAGTATGAGAATTTGTAAAACAGGATATAGCCGAGCCGTCCGCCGAGGATGACGCCCACAACACCCCAAGTCAGGAAGTCGTCGAGCATTTCTTTGGTAAAGGCGGTGTTGCCTTGCTTGATGCGGCGGCGTCCCAGCCATAGGAAAAGAATAAAGCCGACGATATAGCTGAGGGCATACCAGCGGATGGCGACTGGTCCGATACTGATTGCAACAGGATTAAACTGCGGATGTATCATCATGATGGTGTTCCTTATGAGAAGGGCGGTTTATGTGTTTTTAGCCCGACAAAGGTCGTCTGAAAATCCCGATTGGGATTTCAGACGACCTTTTGTGTGATGGGGGAAAAGAATTATCGCAAATCATCGACAATGTTCAAGACAGCCGACAACATGGCTTCGCCCAAACGCAGGGAGCGTTGACCGTTCCAGCCGAAATCGTCGTCGGGCAGGTTGGCGTTGTCTTTAAACGGCATTTCCAGCGTATAGGCGAGGCAGTCGAAATGGTTGCCCACCCAGTTGGTTGCGAGCGTCATGTTTGCCTGACCGAGCGCGTCTTTTTCATAGCCGTATTCGTCTTGGAAGTCGGGGCTGGCGGAGAGCAGGGCGGTTTTGAACTGCGTTTCCAGTGCGGCGATGCGCGGATTGTAGTTCGGTACGCCTTCCGTACCGGCGACAAAGACAAACGGCAATGCTTCGTCGCCATGAATGTCTAAGAACAAATCCACGCCGGTTTCCAGCATTTTTTCGCGCACGAGGAATACTTCGGGGCTTTTCTCCAAAGTCGGATTTCCCCATTCGCGGTTGAGGTTTGCGCCGGCAGCATTGGTGCGCAGGTTGCCCAATACCGAGCCGTCGGGGTTCATGTTCGGCACGATGTAGAAAGTGGCGCGGTCGAGCAGGGTGCGCGCGGTCGGGTCTTGCGGATCGAGCAGGCGGCCGAGCAGCCCTTCGATAAACCATTCCGCCATCGTTTCGCCCGGGTGTTGGCGGGCGATAATCCAGATTTTCATGTCGCTTTCGACTTGGTTGCCGATGGTCAGCAGATTGATGTCGCGGCCTTGCACCGTGCTGCCCAAGTCGTCGATGCGGCAAAGCCCGCTGCCTTGCGCGTCGCCCAAGAGGTTTAAATGCTGCTCGTGGGAGTAGGGCTCGAAATAGGCGTAGTAAACGCTGTTGGAGAGCGGCGTATGGTTGATGGTCAGCACGCCGTTTTCGTATTCGGTCGGGACGCGGAACCAATTTTGGCGGTCGTAAGAGGCGCACGCCTGATAATCTTCCCAGCCTTGCGGATAAGCCGAATCTGCCGCATTTTCAAAGTGCATCACGCAATTCTGATACGCCGCACCTTGCAGGCGGAAGTAAAACCATTGGGCAAAATCGGAAGCGTTGTCCGGACGCAGGGCGAGGCGGATATTGGCAGGGTCGGTCAGGTCTTTGACGACGACGGAGCCGGCGTCAAATTGAGTGCTGATTTTAATCATGGGAAAGTCCTCGGTATATCGGGCGAACCGGATAACCGTTGTTTGAGAAAATGTGTGGGTGATACCGTATCCGTCGGCGACGGCAAACCGATATGCCCGAATCCGTTGATTCTACCATTCCGACGGGCGCGTCCTCAACCGATAAGGGGCGGGGAATGTTGTTTCAGACGACCTTTGACGTTAAGATAGGGCAGATTCACTTTAAATCAGGACAAGACGGCGAAGCAGCAAACAGTTGCGAAGCTGATTTTTAC
This sequence comes from Neisseria sp. HMSC03D10, assembly GCF_001807625.1. Taxonomy (NCBI): domain Bacteria; kingdom Pseudomonadati; phylum Pseudomonadota; class Betaproteobacteria; order Neisseriales; family Neisseriaceae; genus Neisseria; species Neisseria sp. HMSC03D10. The sequence continues at coordinate 14,009 of NZ_KV789536.1, read as the reverse complement.
TGATTCAAAGGTAATCCGCTATAATGATTAAATTGTTAATAATGAGACACGATTATGAGCGAATCCCACCCCATTTCCGCAGCCGACAAAGCGCGCATTTTAGCCGAAGCCCTGCCGTATATCCGCCGTTTTTCCGGCTCCGTCATCGTCATCAAATACGGCGGCAACGCTATGACCGAGCCTGCTTTGAAAGAAGGTTTCGCCCGCGATGTCGTTTTGCTCAAACTGGTGGGCATCCACCCCGTCATCGTCCACGGCGGGGGGCCGCAAATTAATGAAATGTTGGAAAAAATCGGTAAAAAAGGCGAATTCGTGCAAGGCATGCGCGTGACCGACGGCGAAACGATGGACATCGTCGAAATGGTGTTGGGCGGTCATGTCAATAAAGAAATCGTCTCGCTGATTAATTTGCAGGGCGGACGCGCGGTCGGCGTCACCGGACGCGACAACCACTTCATCAAAGCGAAAAAACTGCTGGTCGATACGCCTGAACAGGCGGGCGTGGACATCGGACAAGTCGGCACGGTCGAAAGCATAGACGTACGCCTGATTGAAGGATTGATCGAACGCGGCTGCATCCCCGTCGTCGCGCCCATCGGCGTCGGCGCAAAAGGCGAAGCCTTCAACATCAACGCGGATTTGGTCGCAGGCAAACTGGCGGAAGAGTTGAACGCGGAAAAGTTGCTGATGATGACCAATATCGCCGGCGTGATGGACAAAGAAGGCAACCTGCTGACCAACCTCACACCAAGCCGTATCGGCGAATTAATCGCAGACGGCACGCTCTACGGCGGTATGTTGCCCAAAATCAGCTCCGCCGTCGAAGCAGCAAGTAACGGCGTCAAAGCGACCCACATCATCGACGGCCGCCTGCCCAACGCGCTTTTGCTGGAAATTTTCACCGATGCGGGCATAGGCTCGATGATTTTGGGTGAAAGGTCATAACGGCCCGCAGATGATTCAAGGCTTGTTAAACAGCAGGCCTTGCCAATACCCAAATACCAAATACACAAAAGGTCGTCTGAAAACCTGTTTCAACGCTCATAGAGAATGCAGAAACGGATTTTCAGACGACCTTTTTGTTATTTTCAACCCTATTGGGGTTGCACATTAAAAGGCATATCGATCTTTTGCCATTGCGCGCTTTCGTAGTCGAGCGCGGCGGCGATTAGGGGGTGCTGTTCGAGCCAGTTTTGGCTGATGCGCAGGATGAAGCCTTTGCCGGTTTCGTCGGCGCGCAGTTGGGTTTGCGGCGGCAGATCCAAAGGCAGGCGGGCGCGGCAGAAAAGTGCGGCGAGGCGCAGGGAAAGGACGGCGTACCAAAGCATTTCGCTGCTACCGACGATGTCCGCCATTTTTTTCATGTCGCCGCGGTGTCCGATGACCAGTTGCGCGAGTATGGTTTGCTCTTTACGGGAGAATCCGGGCATATCGGCGTTTTCGAGGATGTAGGCGGAGTGTTTGTGGTAGCCGGTGTGGGCGATGTCGAGTCCGATTTCGTGCAGCCTGCCTGCCCAGCCGAGGTATTGTTGCCATTGGGCAAGGTCTTGGACGGTTACGTTTTTGGCGTGGCACAGGCTGTCCATAAAGGCTTGCGCGGTTTCGGCGACGCGTTTGGCTTGATTGAGGCTGACGTGGTAGCGGTTTTGGAACTCGGCGGTCGTCTGATCGCGCATGTCTTCGTTCAAACCGCGTCCAATCAGGTCGTAGAACACCCCGTCGCGCAGGGCGGCTTCGGTAACGGTCATTTTGGTGAGTTCGAGTTCTTCAAACGCTGCCATCATGACGGCCAGTCCGCCGGCGAACACTTCTACACGTTCTGGCTTGAGGCTTTCGAATTTGGCTTTTTTGACGGAACCGGCTTCAATGATGCGGTCGGCGAGGTAGCGCATGCCTTTGTAGGTGATGTCGGCTTCTTGGGGCAGCTCGGCGGCGATGAGGTCGCGGATGGATTTGGCGGAACCGGATGTGCCGATAGCGAAATCCCAACCTGTACGCTTCATGAGTTTACTGATGCGCTGGATTTCGTTGCGTGCGGCGGAGATGGCGGCTTGGAAATCTTTGGCGGTGATTTTGTTTTGGAAAAAACGCAGGCTGTAAGTGACGCAGCCTAAGGGCAGGCTTTCGGTAGCGAGCGGCCGGAGGTCGGAGCCGATAACAAATTCGGTCGAGCCGCCACCGATGTCGATGACGAGCATTTTGTCGCCGTTGGGCGGCAGGGTGTGGACGACGCCGGTGTAAATGAGGCGGGCTTCTTCACGGCCTGCGATGATTTCGATGGGGAAGCCCAGTGCGGCTTCGGCTTTGGGTAGGAATTGGGCGATATTTTTTGCTACGCGGAAGGTGTTGGTTGCCACGACGCGCACTTGTTCGGGCTTGAATCCGCGCAGCCGTTCGCCGAATTTTGCCAAACAGTCCAAGGCGCGCTCTTGGGATGCTTCGTCGAGGTTTTTATGTTCGTCCAAACCGGCGGCAAAACGCACCATTTGTTTGAAGGAATCGATGACTTTCAGTTGTCCGTTGTTGTTTTCGCAAACTTGGAGGCGGAAGCTGTTGGAACCTAAATCGACGGATGCCAGGACGTTGGTGGGCGTAGTGGTCATGAAGGGATACCGGTGGATAAACGAAGCTCTAATGTTACTCTGTCCCGCCGTTGATTGACAATATCGCAGATCAACTTTAAACCGCCGCAATATTGCACCGTATTGATGTATCACGCATTGTCTGTTTCAAGTCAATCTGCTCATCAATGATACACGCCACCTTTGATTCTGCACGGAGATATTCTTATAATATCCGTTTTGCAAACGTCAAAAGGTCGTCTGAAAACAAAAATAGGGGTTTCAGACGACCTTTAAACCGACTAAACGAATGACAGTACACATGAAAACGGAAAACCTGATCCTCACGCCCGAATCCCTGTCCCGCCGCCGCTTTTTACTGGCTGGCGGCGCATTGCTGCTCAGCCCTGCCGCCGCACTCGCCGGCGCGCAACGCGAAGAAACGCTTGCCGACGATGTCGCTTCAGTCATGCGCAGCTCCATCAACAATGTCAACCCGCCGCGCCTCGTGTTCGCCGATCCAAACGAAGGCGAACGCTGGCTGGCGGCGATGTCTTCCCGCCTTGCCCGCTACGTTCCCGATGCCGCCGAACGCCGCCGCCTGCTGGTCAACATCCAATACGAAAGCAGCCGCGCGGGGCTGAATACCCAAGTGATTTTAGGATTGATCGAAGTCGAGAGCGCGTTCCGCCAATATGCCATCAGCGGCGTGGGCGCGCGCGGGCTGATGCAGGTCATGCCGTTTTGGAAAAACTATATCGGCAAACCTTCGCACAACCTGTTCGACATCCGCACCAACCTGCGCTACGGCTGCACCATCCTGCGCCACTACAACAATATCGAAAAAGGCAACATCGTCCGCGCTTTGGCGCGCTTCAACGGCAGCCTGGGCAGCAACAAATACCCCAACGCCGTCTTAGGCGCATGGCGCAACCGCTGGCAATGGGGCTGACCGCGGGGTATAAACGGCTGCGCCCGTGCAAATGCAAACCCTTTTGAATCCTGTATAATCCGCACATCTGATAATTTTAAAATTTCAGACGACCTTAAAATCCTACCAGGTCGTCTGAAAAACCGTTTATGGCAAAAGACACCCGCATCCAAATGTTCCCGCACGAATGGCGTGCCAGCACCACCCTCTCCGGCGTTTACGCACTGCGTATGTTGGGGATGTTCTTGGTTCTCCCCGTTTTGTCCTTATATGCCGCCTCATTGCCCGGCGCGGAAAACAACAAAACTTTGGTCGGTCTAGCAATGGGTATCTACGGACTGACGCAGGCTTTGCTGCAACTGCCTTTGGGCATCGCCTCCGATAAATTCGGACGCAAAAAAACCATTTATGTCGGACTGATTGTCTTTGCCGCCGGTAGTTTTCTCGCCGCTGCCGCCAACTCATTGCCCATGCTGGTTGCCGCGCGCGCCATCCAAGGGGCGGGCGCAGTCAGCGCCGCAGTGACCGCGCTGCTTGCCGACTTGACCCGGGACGGTGTGCGTACCCGCGCGATGGCGATGATAGGCTTGAGCATAGGTTTGACCTTTTCCGTCAGCCTGGTGGTCGCCCCGATGATTGCCGACATGATCGGCGTTCCCGGATTGTTTATGCTGACCGGCATCCTGACCGTCATCAGCATAGGCGTTGTTGCTTGGATGACTCCTGATCCCGAAGTGTCGAAGCTGCACGAAGACACACAGGCGCAGCCTTCGCGCATGGGCGAAGTCCTCCGCGACCGCCAGCTTCTCAACCTGGATTTCGGCATTTTCGCGCTGCACGCCGCACAAATGGCGTTATTCACTGCCCTGCCTTTTGCCATGACGCAGCTCGGTTTGGAAAAAATCCAGCATTGGAAAGTCTATCTGCCCTCGACCATCGCAGGGCTGGTGATCATGATCCCCCTCATCATCATCGGCGAAACCCGCAACAAGCTCAAACAAGTCTTCATCCTCGGCATCGCCTGCATCGCCGCGGCGCAAATCGGCTTATTGTTCGGCATGCACTCGATTTGGCTGATTACCGCCTATCTGGTTGTTTACTTTATCGGCTTCAACGTATTGGAAGCCAGCCTGCCGTCCATGGTGTCTAAGATTGCGCCATCCGATTTGAAAGGCACGGCGATGGGCGTTTACAATACCATGCAGTCTGTCGGGCTGTTTGTGGGCGGCGCAAGCGGCGGATGGCTGTTTCAACAATATGGCTTCGCAGGCGTTTTCACCTTTTGCAGCGTGTTGATGCTGCTATGGCTGGTCATCGCCGTACTCGCGCCCGCGCCCAAACCCGTCAAAAACCTTAGCTATCCAGTCAGCCCCGCATGGCAGGAAAAACACGATTCGCTCTACCAAGCATTGTCCCAAGTCGAAGGCGTCGAAAGCATTGCCTTCAGCGCAGACAAACAAACCATTTACATCAAGGCGTTGCAAAAAGGATTTGACCAAGAGGCCGCCGAAAACATCATCACAGGAGTTTAAAAAATGTCATTGAACAAAGTCATCCTTATCGGCCGTCTCGGTCGCGACCCCGAAGTCCGCTATATGCCCAACGGCGAAGCCGTCTGCAATTTCAGCGTCGCCACCAGCGAAACCTGGAACGACCGCAACGGCCAGCGCGTAGAACGCACCGAGTGGCACAACATCACCATGTACCGCCGTCTCGCCGAAATCGCCGGACAATACCTGAAAAAAGGCAGCCAAGTTTATCTGGAAGGCCGCATCCAAAGCCGTAAATACCAAGGCAAAGACGGCATCGAACGCACCGCATACGACATTATCGCCAATGAAATGAAAATGCTCGGCGGCCGTAACGACAACAGCGGCGGCGCACCTTACGACGACGGCGGTTACAGCCAAGGCGGCTACCAACAACAAGCGCCGCAGCAACAATACCAAGCCGCCCCGCAAAACCAAGAACCCCCTGCCGCCCCCCGCCGCCAAGCTCCCGCCGCACCGGCAGCCCCTGTCGAGGACATCGACGACGATATTCCGTTCTAAAACAGAAATTACATGAAAGGTCGTCTGAAAAATCGGTTTTACCGGTTTTCAGATGACCTTTTTGTTGTGTGTCGCAAATTAGGCATAACTTAGCTTGCACATACCCGTTTAAAAATAAGGTCATTCCATCCTTCTGAACCGCATGGCTACAAACTGTTTGACACAATTATCTAAAAGCTATAATATTTCTTATATATGATTTTTATTATATATATTTATTTTTAGATGAATCACTCTCAAACAAGGAGCAATTAAATGAAACGGAACTTAGGTACTTTGGATCGCACTCTCCGCATTGTCATTGGAGTAGCCTTAATCGCCGCCGCTGCAACCGGTCAAATCGGCTGGTGGGGTTGGTTGGGCATCATCCCGCTGGCTACCGCCTTGATAGGAAACTGCGCGTTGTACAGCTTATTGGGCATCAATACCTGCCACATCAGCAAAAAATAAAGAAAGCAAAACATGAGTAAAGAAGGAAAACTTCCACGAATTACTCCTGCGGAAGCTGCAGCGAAAATCCGTGAAGGCGCGATAGCGGCAGACATTCGCAGCCAAGCAGAATATCAGGGTGGGCATATCGGCGGCGCATTGTCCCTGCCACCGGAGCGACATCGCGACAAACTGCGCGACAACGCCGCGCCCTGTCTGATTTTTTATTGCTTGGGCGGCAAACGCACGGCGCAGGCAGAAGCAGCATTGGCGGAACTCGGTCGGGGACGCGAGTGCTACATTCTTGAAGGCGGTTTGCAGGCATGGAAAGCCGCAGGTCTCCCCATAATCGCCAAACACGCCGCGCTGGACATCATGCGGCAGGTGCAAACCATCGCGGGCGGGTTGGTTCTGTTCGGCGTGTTGGCAGGTTCGCTGGTATCGCCTTGGTTTTATCTGATAGATGCGCTAGTCGGAGCAGGCCTGCTGACAGCCGGTTTAACCGGATTCTGCGGCATGGCACGACTACTGGCCAAAATGCCATGGAACCGCTAAACAGAGGTCGTCTGAAAGTTGCCGCTGCGGCAGTTATGGCTGATAATGCGATCTTCACATTTGCCGAAAAGGGCAAACAATGACCACTGCCGATAATCAACCGCCCTACGAAGAAGCCACCGCGTTTCTTAAACTTCTGGCGAACCCCCATCGCCTCGCCGTACTGTGTAAGCTGCACGAAAGACCGTACAATGTAACCGAACTAGCTGAGTCATCCGGCCTGCCTCAAGCGGCGATGTCCAGCCAATTGGCACTACTGCGTGAGGCCGGATTGGTGTCTTTTGAAGTGAACCATCGAGAACGGCAATATTACATTGCCGATTCACGAGTCAACGAGATGATACAGTTGTTGTATTCCTTTTTCTGTGCAGGAAAAGATTGAAATGTGGTTGTACTGCCTTAGAAAGGCTATTCGGAAAATTAACCTAAAAGGTCGTCTGAAAATTTTTCAGACGACCTTTTTATACTGCTTCTGTATTTACACTTAAAGCACGCGTACGTGCGTACCGCGCACACCCTACCTGCAGCTTTCATGCGGACTAATGCTTGCTGGTGATAAAGTTATTAAGGAATTTGGCAAATATGGAAAAGATTGAGAAATTTAAATCTGAATTATTGGATAACATCTTTAAGTACATTCAGTGTATATCCATTTTTGTCTATAAGAGAAATATATATTATTTAATTGATTATAAGGAAAATTTCATATTAAACATGAAATTAGACTTAGATTTGGATTTTAAAAACGGTAATATTACGTTAGAACAATATCAGGATGAAATGAATAGTTATTATTACCGAAACGGCATCTGGCAGTTAACTAAGGACAATTTCGAAAGCTATCTTCAATCAGATTCGGTCGTCGTACTGGAAAAAGACGAATTGAAGGCGCTGATGTTACAGGGCTTTAATTTAGATGAAGCAGCAAGATTATATTCCGTTGTCGAAAATAAGTTGTCGTACAATGAACCTATCTCAGACTCCGGCCTGCAAAGTGATTTCTTAAAAATCAATCAGATTTCTTCGAGGCTGCCATTATTCTATATTAATTTTGATACGGAAGTTTACCTTCATATGGATTGGGACAGATGCCATGAAGATTATGTCTATGATGGTTGGTTTTCTAAGGCAATGGACTTTGGGTATTTGATACCGGACGAATTTTGTTATTGGAAAATTGAAGGACGGGATTATTGGAAATTTCAGCAATTATAAAAATAAACAAACGATACAAGTCGTAGTCTGCCCAAAACTTGAAGGTGGGGCTGAGGTGCGCACGAGGTTAGAAGGTTAGATAAGTGATATTCCGCATCATTTGATAAAAGGTCATCTGAAAGTCGGAAAATTGTTTCAGACGACCTTTTTTATTACGCTTAAAGCCCACGTTTGTGCGTGCCGTATACACTCTACTTACAGGTTTAATGCGGGCTAAGGCTTGCTTATACCCCTTCTAAAAATATTAAAAATTAAAAGCCACAGGAGATTCGAGATGTCGAGAGATATAGGTTTAAGTATTGATTTATCGATGAATAACAAAAAAATTTCTCGTTATGAAATACTGAAATATTTATGGGAGGGTGGTTGGCGTTTTCTCGATAATGGACAATTTACTTATTTGCTGGTTGGTAATGACGACTGGGATTGGAGTTCGGCCTCTATGTCGGAACAAGAAATTTTTGATTTTTTAAAAATCAAAAGTAATTCGGATGAAGTTATCGGGTTTGTAATGACATGGTCTGATACCAATATCGGTGGAAACGTCTTATTTTTTCCTAATTTTGAATTCTTATTCAGCATTAATATCAATATTAAGGAAATTTATAATAAAATAGTGGATATAAACTGGTATCTAATTAAATTACTGCCTGTTTTTGACAAGAATGGCGTTCTATATAATTCTATTGTCTATAATGAATACAGATAATTGATGAAAATTTTGAAAATTTAAATGATGAAAAGCTAATTAATATAAGTAAGTAATTGATTTAGTTAATTTTCTAAAAAGAGCGGTAGGTGTAGGTCGGATTCTCGAATCCGACAGCTTCATACGGGAGATTTTGTCGGATACAAGTATTCGACCTACAAATTTTGGATAATAAAAGGCCGTCTGAAAATCGTTTCAGACGACCTTTTCTTTATCAGCTTCTACTTTGCTATCACTCTTTCTTTCAAAGTCTTCAACACACTCTTCACCATCTTAATCCTTGTCTCCACATCCTCCATCTGAGCCGTAAACTTCAACTTATCCGCCCCGGCCAGCCGATATTTTTTATCCGTCTGAATCAGCAGGATGATTTCTGTCGGGTCGATTTGGTGATTTTTACCGAAGGTAACGGTAACGGCTTCGCTGGTCGCGTCGATGGCGTCTATGCCCAATTCTTTGGCGGCGAGCCGCAGGTGATGGCTTTCGATGAGGGTTTTGACGGGTTGTTCGGGCAGGCCGAAGCGGTCGACGAGTTCTTCGTGTATGGCGTTGATTTGCTGCACGGTTTCGCAGACGGCGAGGCGTTTGTAGAGGACGAGCCGTTCGTGGATGTCAGGGCAGTAGCTTTCGGGCAGCAGGGCGGGGCTGTGCAGTTTGATTTCGGTGGTGATACCCAACGGTGCGTCGAGGTCGGGCTGGCGGCCTTTTTTGAGGTCGCGCACGGCTTGTTTGAGCATTTCGGTGTAGAGCGTGAAGCCGACCTGTATCATTTCGCCGGATTGCCCTTCGCCGAGGATTTCGCCTGCGCCGCGGATTTCTAAATCCTGCATGGCGAGGGTGAAGCCTGCGCCGAGTTCGTCTGCCGCCGCGATGGCGTCGAGACGTTTTTCTGCGTCTTTGGTGATGTATTCGGGCGTGAGCAGGTAGGCGTAGGCTTGGTGGTGGCTGCGGCCGACGCGTCCGCGAAGCTGGTGCAGTTGCGCCAGCCCGAATTTGTCGGCGCGGTTGATGATGATGGTGTTGGCGTTGGGGATGTCGATGCCGGTTTCGATGATGGTGGAGCAGAGCAATACGTTGAATCTTTGTTGCAAAAAGTCGCGCATGACTTGTTCCAGCTCGCGCTCGCGCAGTTGTCCGTGCGCCACGCCGATGCGGGCTTCGGGCAGCAGGGTTTCGAGCCGCTCGCGCATATTCTCAATCGTATCCACTTCATTGTGCAGGAAAAACACTTGCCCGCCGCGTTTGAGTTCGCGCAACACGGCTTCGCGCACGCTGCCTTCGCTGAACGGTTTGACAAAGGTTTTCACGGCGAGGCGGCGGCTGGGCGCGGTGGTAATCAGTGAGAAGTCGCGCAGACCTTCGAGCGCCATGCTGAGGGTGCGCGGAATCGGTGTGGCGGTCATGGTGAGGATGTCCACGTTGGCGCGCAGGCGTTTGAGCTGCTCTTTCTGGCGCACACCGAAGCGGTGTTCTTCATCGATGATGACCAGCCCTAAGTTTTTGAATTTGATGTCGTCTTGTACCAATTTGTGCGTGCCGATAACGATATCGACCGTGCCGTCCGCCATGCCTTCCAACGCGGCTTTGGTGGCTTTGCTGTTGTTGAAACGCGAAAGGCTGGCGACTTTCACGGGGAAATCGGCGAAGCGGTCGGCGAAATTTTGCGCGTGCTGCTCGACCAGAAGCGTGGTCGGAGCGAGTACGGCGACCTGTTTGCCGCCCATCACCGCCACAAACGCGGCGCGCAGGGCGACTTCGGTTTTGCCGAAGCCGACATCGCCGCACACGAGGCGGTCCATCGGCTTCGCCTGCGTCAGGTCTTTAATCACGGCGGCGATGGCGGCGGCCTGGTCTTCGGTTTCTTCGTAGCCGAAGCCGTCGGCAAACGCCTGATAGTCCAACTCGTTGATTTCAAACTTGTGTCCCGATTGGGCGGAGCGCTGGGCGTAGAGGTTGAGCAACTCGGCGGCGGTATCGCGCGCTTTTTCGGCGGCTTTGCGCTTCGCCTTGTTCCACGAACCGCTGCCGAGCTTGTGCAGGGCGACGTTTTCATGCGCCTGACCGGAGTAGCGGCTGATTAAATGCAGTTGCGAAACAGGCACATAAAGCTGCGCTTCGCCCGCGTATTCGAGCAACATCATTTCGTTGGTTTCGCCGCCCAAATCCATCGTTACTAAGCCCATATACCGCCCGATGCCGTGTTCTTCGTGCACGACGGGGTCGCCGATGTTGATTTCGGCAAGGTCGCGCAACAGGCCGTCTGAAACGGCAGCGTGTTTCTTACGGCGGCTGTGGACGCGAGAATGGGCGACGTATTGGTAGAGCTCGGATTCGGTGATGACGGCGATGGCACTTTGAGCGGCAACCGCTTTGCCCTCTCCCCAACCCTCCCCCACGGGGGAGGGGGCAGGCTGCTGTTGGATTTGCCCGTGCAGATCACTTGCGATGGGGTGCAGGCTGCTTTCGGTTTTTAGGTCGTCTGAAACGGCAGCGGCACTTTGTCCCCTCTCCTGTGGGATAGGGTTTGTTGCGGCTGTGGAAAATTCGGTTTGAGCGGCAACTGCTTTGCCTTCTCCCCAACCCTCCCCAACGGGGGAGGGGGCAGGTTGCTGTCGGATTTGCCTGTGCAGGCTATTTTCGACGGGATGCAGGCTGCTTTCGGTTTTAAGGTCGTCTGAAACGGCAGCGGCACTTTGTTCCCTCTCCTGTGGGAGAGGGTTAGGGAG
>NZ_KV789536.1:2274-2812 GCF_001807625.1 Neisseria sp. HMSC03D10 | reverse complement strand
TCACTGGTAATATCCACTGCATATGTCTGCACTAGCCGCCTTCGGGCGGCTGTGTGTTGAAACATGCCTGCGTTTGGTATGATTACCAACGCTGGTCCAGCCGCCTTCAGGCGGCTGTGTGTTGAAACATGCCTGTTCACTGGTAATATCCACTGCATATGTCTGCACCAGCCGCCTTCAGGCGGCTGTGTGTTGAAACCTTGATACTGCACTGTACAAGGAATTTGGTATACCCCAGCCGCCTTCAGGCGGCTGTGTGTTGAAACACGCCCCTATCTGACGACGTATGATTTTGTCTATACACAGCCGCCTTCAGGCGGCTGTGTGTTGAAACTTGCAGATATTGTTTAATCTTTTCTGCTTGCACACCCAGCCGCCTTCAGGCGGCTGTGTGTTGAAACATGCCTGTTCACTGGTAATATCCACTGCATATGTCTGCACCAGCCGCCTTCAGGCGGCTGTGTGTTGAAACACGCGGGCGGCGGCGAACCTGCCGTCTTTTGTGGGGCCAGCCGCCTTCAGGCGGCTGTGTGTTGAA
>NZ_KV789536.1:1964-2254 GCF_001807625.1 Neisseria sp. HMSC03D10 | reverse complement strand
CGCCTTCAGGCGGCTGTGTGTTGAAACATCGGCGACGGTGGAGAACGAACATACCCTTTTCCAGCCGCCTTCAGGCGGCTGTGTGTTGAAACTGTATAGTAATCAGTAACTTACAGAAATATCCTTACCAGCCGCCTTCAGGCGGCTGTGTGTTGAAACTTCCCCCCCCGTATACCTGCAAGCAGGCAGCGTACCAGCCGCCTTCAGGCGGCTGTGTGTTGAAACAGGTAGCGCAAATGCTCTGCCAACTTACTGTCCTGCCAGCCGCCTTCAGGCGGCTGTGTGTTGAA
>NZ_KV789536.1:1722-1944 GCF_001807625.1 Neisseria sp. HMSC03D10 | reverse complement strand
CCGCCTTCAGGCGGCTGTGTGTTGAAACCTAAGGGATTATTTATTTGTACTATAGGATACCTTCCAGCCGCCTTCAGGCGGCTGTGTGTTGAAACGCATGGTACAGACTGTTTTGTTAATTTACGTTACCAGCCGCCTTCAGGCGGCTGTGTGTTGAAACAATCTGAGCAATACGGCGGCGCAGGGGCAGTCGCCAGCCGCCTTCAGGCGGCTGTGTGTTGA
>NZ_KV789536.1:0-1702 GCF_001807625.1 Neisseria sp. HMSC03D10 | reverse complement strand
CTCCTGTGGGAGAGGGTTAGGGAGAGGGTTTGTTGCGGATGCGGAAAATTCGGTTTGGTCAGTAACCGCTTTGCCTTCTCCCTCAGAGGCGGGAGTGGGTTGCTGTTGGCTCGGAGAGTGCAGCCCGCCCAGTTTGAATCCGTATGCCAACGGCGCAACTGTGATCATCAGCGGCTCGTGCGCCGATAAAAAGCCCTGCCAGTCGGACACAGGTTTGGCTTTCAAACCGTTTTGCTGCAAGAAACCGAGCATGGTTTCGCGCCGTCCCAAACTTTCGGCGCACAGCAAAATCCGCCCGTCAAAGGTCGTCTGAAAATCCTTCAATGCCTGCAACGGCTCGTCAGATTGGCGGTTGACGGCAAGGTCGGGCAGGGTGTGTTCCTTGCCGGAAACATCGGGCAGCACTTGTCCGTAGTTTTTCAGACGACCTGCGAACACATCGGCAGAGAGATACAAATGCTGTGGAAGCAAAGGCGGATAGGTTTCATCGCCCTGCGCCATGGCGTAACGCGATTTGACGTCGCTCCAAAAGCGGTTGGCTTCGGCGTGAACGTCGCCCAATGAAACAAACAACGCATCTTCGCCGATATAGTCAAACAGCGTTTCCAGCTCGTTTTCAAAAAACAGCGGCAGATAATATTCCACGCCTGCGCCGAAGTGGCCGTTGCTGACGGCTTTGTACACGGCGGCATCGTTCGGATTGCCATCGACTTCTTCGCGGAAGCGGCTGCGGAAGATTTTTTGCGCCTCGCTGTCGGTGGGGAATTCGTGCGCCGGCAGCAGGCGGATTTCGGAAACGGGGGAGATGGTGCGCTGTGTGTCCGTGTCAAAGGTTTTGATGCTGTCGATTTCATCGTCGAACAAATCAATGCGGTAGGGCATTTCGCTGCCCATCGGGAACAAATCGACAATCCCGCCGCGCACGGCAAACTCGCCCGCCGCCACAACATGGGAAACATGGTTGTAGCCCGCATCCACCAAATCGGTTTTCAGACGACCTATATCCAAAGTCTGCCCGTTTTTCAGCCAGAACGTGCGCCCCGCCAAAAACGGCACGGGCGGCAGCTTCTGCATCGCCGTGGCAACCGGCACGAACAGTACATCCGCCGCGCCGCTCTTAATTTGCCACAACGCCGAGAGCCGCTCCGACACCAAATCCTGATGCGGCGAAAAACGCTCGTAAGGCAGCGTTTCCCAGTCCGGCAGGAACACCGCCGTATCGTGCGGACGGAAAAACCGCCATGCCGTCTGAAGGCGCAACGCCTGTTCCGCATCTTGGGTCAGCACGACTTTGAGCCGCTTATGCGGCAGATAACGCGCCAAAGCCAGCGGCAGCGAGCCTTGCGAAAGATTGAGCCAACGGGATTTTTCACGGGGTTTGGGGATAGGGTAGTTCATGGCGTAGGGACAATGGCTTGCGGCAGCCGGAAAATTTTTCGGGCCGCCGTGGTAGGTTGTAAAAGCGGAATTTTAGCAGATTAAAAGCGGGTGTAAGGGATAGGATGGTTTGGTTGGTTTTCAGACGGCCTTTAATGCTAAAATGTCCTCTGTTTGCCACACACCGTTTTTCATGAATATTCTCGAAGCCTTATTGTTATTGGTCTTGCTGATCGTCATCAGTGCATTTGTTTCCGGCTCCGCAAACCGCTTTTAGAGAGGTTGTTTTTTTATCTATAGTGGATTAACTTTAAACCAGTACGGC
>NZ_KV789535.1:1100-16729 GCF_001807625.1 Neisseria sp. HMSC03D10 | reverse complement strand
CCTGGTGTTGCACTTGAAATCCGAATCCAAGGCCGTCTGAAAACAAAAATCTCGTTTTCAGACGACCTTTTTCCGCTAAAATCCCCCTACCGTCCAACCCGAAACAAGGAGAACCATCATGCAAGTTCCTACTTCCGCCATCATCAACGGCGAATTTGCCGACAAATACGGCAAACGCGGCAGCAAGCCGTAGCCTGCATCCATGCCAGCTGCGTGCGTGGCTACGCCACACTCCCTACCACTGCGGGCGACGCAAACCTTAAGATTAAGGTGTAGGGTGTGTGCGGTACGCACGCACGCGTTTTTTGTTGTTACCGAATGATTCCAAACCATGCCGTAATCCAATCGGCAGCAAACGCAACTTGGGTCATAACCCAACAAAATCCGCATATTACCCGTAATCTCAAAGCCGTCTGAAAAATAATTTTCAGACGGCCTCTCTTTATCGGAAGCAGCCTGCACTTTCAAAAATCGAAGTGCAGGCTGCTTTTCACGATGATTGGAAAAAACGCGCAATATTTTTATACTGTACATCATGTAGCAGGCCGTACCTGCTCTCCTGCCGACTTATTGACTGAACGAACAGGAATAACATGCAGAACCTCTCTTCAGAAAAACCGACAGCCGGTTATTCGCATCCGTGGCAATACTTTCTGCTGGTGTACGCTTTGAGCGCACCGTTTTGGCTGCTGTCTTTGTTTCTCAAACACAGTCCTCTGCCTGATAATCTGCCGCTGACCGACATCGGCGCGGCACTCACCCCGACGGTTGCCGCCGCGTTGCTGCGTTATCGCGAGGGCGGAATAGTGGCGGTGCATGGACTGTTTGGCCGTGTGTTTGATTACGGACGGATAAAGCATTCTGCTTATTTTTGGACGGCAATACTGATTTTCCCCCTGCTTTATCTGCTCACTTATGTTGCGATACGTCAAACAGGACAAACCATACCCGCCTTATCCGTATCGTTTGCGCCGCTTGCCGGTGCGTTCGTCATGTTCTTTATCGCAGCAGTTGCCGAGGAATTGGGCTATGCCGCCTACGCTACGGACAGTCTGCAACGGCGTTTTACCCCGCTCGTTACGGCACTGATTATCGGGGTGCCGTGGGCATTGTGGCATTTGCCGTCCATGATTGCCGTGGGGCAGTCTGCCGAACTGATCGCATGGGGACTGGCAGGGACGGTTGCCGTGAGGATTATCTATGTATGGCTGTATAACGGCAGCGGCGGCTCGGTATTTGTATTGATTGCGTGTCACACGGTTGCCAATACCGCGCGTACAGGCTTTCCGGGCGGACGGGCGGCATATGAAAACGGAGACGGTATGATTCCATACGGAATCATCATCATTGCGGCGGCAATTGTGATGGTTTTTTGGCGTAAGGCGATGTGTTCATTTAATGGCAAGCAAACGGAGCTTGGGTCATGTACCCAATGGGACTGAATATCAAAGGTCGTCTGAAATCTATTTTCAGACGACCTCTTTCTATAAAAAGCAGCCTGCATGTTCAAAAATCGAAGTGCAGGCTGCTTTTTGTGATGATTGGAAAAAACACGCACTATTTTTATACTGTATATTGTGCAGGCACAATGCAAAACAACATTACCCAAAGGAATCCCCATGTTTAAGACGCTCAAAAGCATTTGGCAGGGACTCACGCAAAAAGGCAAAATCTTCCCGCATCAGCTTGCATTCACGCTGCTGATTCCTTTGCGCAACTGGGCGCTTTCGCCGCAACAAATCGTACAACGGCTAAACCTTGCACCGCACCACTGCATTTTGGAAGTGGGCTGCGGGGCGGGTTATTTCAGCCCGACACTGGCGCAATCGGTTCCGCAAGGACGATTGGTGGCGGCGGATATACAGCCGGAAATGTTGGCTTATACCGAAAAACGTTTGCGTCGTTGGCATATCGACAATGTAGATTATTATCTGTGCGACGGTACGCATTTTGATTTTCCGGATCAATCGTTTGACCGCATTGTGCTGATTACCGTGTTGGGCGAGGTAGCCAACCAAGCCGAGTATTTGGCAGAGTTCCGCAGGCTGCTTCGTCCTGACGGGCTGCTGTCGGTTTCCGAAACGGCAGGCGACCCCGATAAACCGAGCCGCGCCGAATTGCGCGATTTAATGCGGCAAAATGGGTTTGAGACGGCGGATGAATATGGCAGCGAACGCAATTTCACTTTGAATTTCAAAGCAAGCAGCCGTCTGCCTCCCGCCTAGATAAAGGTCGTCTGAAACAGGTTTCAGACGACCTTTTATTGTAAAAATCTATAAATTTAATAGATAATAACTAATCTCATATTATCAAATTGGAAAAGATAACCCGCTGATTAGCTTGATATTTAACATAGTTAAATTATGTTAACTAAAACATACGTTATCCAAACCTGATTTCACAATTGATTTAAATCATAATATCTTGTGTCCAAATCTCTAAAATACCCGAAATCATACTAGATATTGATTTTCGAATAACAAGCTACAAGAGTCGAGGAACGCAAAATGCCGAAAATCCCTGAGTTGGTTTGTCCCGCTGGTAATCTGCCCGCTTTGAAGACAGCGGTGGACAATGGCGCAGACACGGTTTATATGGGGCTGAAAGATGCGACGAATGCGCGCAATTTTCCAGGGCTGAATTTCGATATGAAGTCGGCGCAGGAAGGGGTGGCTTACGCCCATGCGCGCGGCCGCAATGTGCTGATGGCCATCAATACTTTTGCCCAAGCGGGGCAAATCGAGCGGTGGCATCGGGCTGTCGATACGGCGGTGCAACTGGGGGCGGACGCGATAATCGTTGCCGATCCTGCGATTATGGCTTATGCCGCCGAGCGTCATCCTGATTTGAGGCTGCACATGTCGGTGCAGGGTTCGGCGACCAATTACGAAGCCATCAATATGATGAAGGAGCTGTTCGGTATCCGCCGTGCCGTGCTGCCGCGCGTTTTGACCGTGGATCAGGTCAAACATGTGATTGACAATACGGATGTGGAAATCGAAGTGTTCGGTTTCGGCAGTTTGTGCGTCATGGTGGAAGGGCGCTGCATTTTATCGAGTTATGCGACGGGCGAATCGCCGAATATGCAGGGCGTGTGTTCGCCGGCGAAGGCGGTGCGCTGGGAGCAGTTGCCCGACCGTATGAATGTGCGGCTGAACCAAGTATTGATCGACCAGTACAAACCGAACGAACCGGCAGGCTATCCGACCCTGTGCAAAGGCCGTTTCGAGGTAAACGACGAAACCTATTACGCGCTGGAAGAGCCGACCAGCCTGAATGTTTTGGAAATGCTGCCTGAGCTCATCAAAATCGGTGTGTCCGCCATCAAAATCGAAGGCCGCCAGCGCAGCCCGATGTACACGGCGCAGGTAACCAAATCGCTGCGGCAGGCTTTGGACGCGGCCGCTGCCGATCTGGCGCATTTCAAAGTTAATCCGGTGTGGAACAATGCGCTGAGCAAGGTTTCGGAAGGGCATCAGACGACCTTGGGCGCATACAGCCGTCCGTGGAAATAAGGGGGGAGGAAAAATGAATCCGATGAAACTATCATTGGGGCCGGTTTTGTTTTTCTGGCAGAAGGAAGCCCTGCTGGAATTTTACGCCGCCATGCTGGATGCGCCTGTGGACACCATTTATCTGGGCGAAGTGGTGTGTTCGCGCCGCCAGAAAATACGTTTTGCCGACTGGGTCAGCCTGGCGGAAGATTTGGCGGAAAGCGGTAAGGAAATTATTTTGTCGTCGCAGGTGCTGCTGGAAAGCGAATCCGATTTGAAACGCCTGCGCAAAATCACGGGGCAGGACAAATTCAAAGTCGAAGCCAACGACATGGGCGCGGTCAAGCTGGCGCGCGAGCACGGCATTCCGTTTGTCGCCGGCGCCAGCCTGAATATTTACAACGAAAGCACGCTGGCGCTGTTTCAGAAACTGGGCGCATACCGCTGGATTGCACCGTCCGAGTTGAGCCGCGATAAAGTTGCCGAAATCATCAAGGCTTCAGACGACATCGAAACGGAATTGTTCGCTTGGGGCAAAATGCCGCTTGCTTATTCATCGCGCTGCTTTACCGCGCGTCATTACAACCTGAACAAAGACGGCTGCGAGTTCCGTTGCTTGGATTACGAACAAGGCATGGACATGAACACCCGCGAGGGCAAACCGTTTTTGACCATCAACGGCATTCAAACCATGTCTTACGGCTGCCAAAACCTGCTGCCGCACCATGAGGATTTGCGGCAAATCGGCGTGAACATGCTGCGCCTGTCGCCGCAAATGCACGGCATGGTGGAAATCGTCCGTATCCACCGCGACGTATTGGACGGCAAAACCGCCCTGGCGGATGCGCTGCCCGAATTGGAAAGACTGACCACTGGTACGCTGGTGGACGGCTATTGGCACGGCCAGCCGGGTATCGAAGCCGTGAAGGAGGAATATTATGGCGTTGCCTGAAATCGTATTGCCCGCATGGGCGGGAAAAATCGGCAGCAAACTACCGGGCAGGCCGCCGCGTTTCGCTTTGGTTTTTGCCCTCAACACCATGCTCAAACGTGGATTGCTGCCCGCCGACATGAGCCTGTTTAACGGCAAAAAATTCGAAATCGACGTATTGGACGCGGGCATCAAGGTGCGTTTCACCGCCAATGCCGAAAAATTCATCGATGCGGATTTTTTCGGCACACCCGATTTGCGCCTTGCCGCCAACGGCATCGACTTTATGCGCATGATGATGCGCGAGGAAGACCCGGATACTTTGTTTTTCAACCGCAAACTGCAAATTGAAGGCGATACCGAGCTGGGGCTGATTACCAAAAACCTGCTCGACAGCGTGGACTGGCCGTTCGGCGATTGGTTTTTGAAACGGCAGTTGTCCGATTGAATGCAGGGTTCATACATTTGGATTTGAAGGGCAAAGATTTTCCAAGCAGGAAGTCTAGTGCACATTAGTGAGATCAGGAATCAAATGAAAATACTAATGAGCCGCTTTGACAGTATTTTTTGAAAGGGAAGGATTTCAGGCAAATTTAGACATGTCCTGGTACACCATATACAGTAGTGCCGAACAACACACCCACATAAACGTTGTGTTATCCGGCACCAAATGAGGTACTTATTAAACGGGTTTGCTCAATTAAATCAGATGTTGCACTTAAAACCTAGATCCTCCAACTACTTTGCTCATCTATCGTAACGGAGCAAACTTAGCGCCTATCATGTTGTTGCATATGTTCTATCCAGAATTCGGCATTCTCAATCCCGGCTACACGCGGGTCGAATACTGGATCGAGACCGGCTTTTTTCTGGCGGTCGTAATCATGCAGCGCACGTAAGGCGGGTTTACTGAGAAATACGATAGCAATCAGATTGAGATAACACATGCTGCCGAAGCCAATATCGCCCAAGCCCCACATCAGACTGGCGGACTGCACGCTGCCGGTAAACACCACCGCTAAAAACACCAACCGCAGAATCATACTGAGTATCGGGTATTTCAGCTTTTGGTCGAGATAAAGCAGCGCGGTTTCGGCGATGTAGTAATAAGCCAGCAGGCAGGTAAAGGCAAAGAAGAAGATACCTACCGCCACAAATGCGCCGCCGAAATTACCGAACACAGTACCCAATGCAGCCTGCGTGTAAGCAGAGCCGGCTTCCACGCCGGGAATATTTTCCACAAGCGGCGTTTCCATGCCGTTCGGATGCACGTTATACATACCGGTAATCAGAATCATGATAGCAGTCGAGGTACAAACAATCACGGTATCGATATACACCGAAAAGCCTTGCACCAAACCTTGTTTCACAGGATGGCTTACTTCAGCGGCAGCCGAGCTGAACGTTGCTTCGCCTGCACCGGCTACGTTTGAGAACACGGCGCGACGCACCCCCCAGGAAATCGCGCTACCGACAATTCCGCCGAATACCGCGTCCGTACCGAATGCGCTACCGATGATCAGGCTTAAGGTTTCGGGGATTTTAGATGCGTGGTTTATCAACACAATCAGCATCAAGCCTACATAACCTAACGCCATTAGGGGGATAATGCGGTCAGCAGCACGGGCGATGCGTTTGGTGCCGCCGAAAATCAGAAACGCCAATATCATGGAAACTGCAGCACCGGTGCTCCATGCAGGCAGTGCGAAGGCGTTCTCAAACGATGTAGCAATGGTATTGGCCTGAATGCCCGGCACTAACACGCCGTAGCTCAGGAAAATCACTACGGCTACCAGCACTGCAAAGGCTTTCATCTTTAAGCCGCGCTCGATGTAATAAGGAGAGCCGCCGCGGTATTCCGTACCGACTTTGGTTTTATAAATCTGCGCCAAAGTGGATTCTACAAACGCGCTGGCACCACCCAACAGAGCCATCACAATCATCCAAAATACAGAGCCCGGACCGCCTGCGGCAATAGCGGTCGCTACGCCGGCGATGTTGCCGACACCAATGCGTCCCGACAGCGACATGCAGAATGCCTGAAACGAAGAAATACCCGCACCGGACTCCTGCTTTTCATTCAGTAGGCGGATCATTTCAGGCAAATAGCGGAACTGCACTCCTCTAGTAATAATAGTGAAATATAAACCGACGGCTAAAGCCAGATAAACCAGGCCGTTTCCCCAGATATAGTCCACCAGTGTACTGACGATCTTTTCCATCTCTTCTCCTTTGCGTTTTTGTGTAGTTATTAGAAGTCGTCTGGAAAAAGGTTTGTGTTTGTTACAAGCCTGTCGGTTTCAGACGACCTGAGCTTTATTTTGTGTTATTCCAGAAACCAAATGGTTTTTGTTTGCGTATATTGCTCAAACGCTTCCACACCTTTGTCGCGTCCACCGAAACCGGATTGTTTGTAACCGCCGAACGGCGTGGCGATGCTGCCTTCTGAAAAGCCGTTTACCGATACCGTACCTGCCTGAATTTTGCGGGCAACACGGTGGGCGCGGCTTACATTGGATGTGTAGAACGAAGCGGCCAGACCGTAATCCGATTGGTTTGCCAAACGGACGGCTTCTTCTTCGCTACTGAATGTGGTTACCGCCAGCACCGGGCCGAATATTTCTTCATTAAACACTGTCATGTCCGCAGTTACACCGTCGATAATCGCCGGATCGAAATACCAGCCTTCGCCGGTTTGACCGCCGGTGATCAGTTTGCCGCCCTCTTTCAGCGCGGTATCGAAATAACGGCACACCTTATCAAAATGAGCTTCTTCCACCATCGGACCGAGGTTGGTTTCAGGCAGGCGTGGATCGCCGACTTTCCAGCCCTGTTTGAGGTCGTCTGAAAGTTTGGCCAACAAGGTATCTTTGATGCTTGCATCTACAATCAGGCGCGATCCGCAGCTGCAATTTTCACCCATATTCCAGAATGCGGCTGCCAAAATTGACGGTACGGCTTTGTCTAAATCCGCATCGGCAAACACGATTTGCGGGCTTTTGCCGCCGCATTCCAAGACGATTTCTTTCAAATTGCTTTGCGCCGAATATTCCAAGAAATAGCGTCCGACTTCGGTGGATCCGGTAAAGGCCACCATGTCCACATCTTGATGCACACCCAAAGCCTTGCCGACCGTTTCCCCCAAGCCGCAAACCAGCGTCAGCGCTGCTTCAGGCACGCCTGCTTCATGCGCCAGCTGCACCATGCGGTAGGCACTCAGCGACGTCAGTTCGGCCGGTTTCACAATCACCGAATTGCCCGCTGCCAAAGCAGGTGCCACTTTCCATGCAAACATCTGCGCGGGGAAGTTCCACGGCAGCACTACGCCGACCACGCCGACTGGATCATACACAATCAAACCCAGTGCGTCGTTGCCGGTTGGCGCAACGCGACCAAAGGCTTTATCCACATATTCGGCATAGAAATAAAAGGTTTCGATGGTGGCGGGCATATCGGTGTTGATACACTCGCTGATGGGCTTGCCAGCGTCGATACAGTCCAACGCAGCGAGCTCTTCGGCGTCTTCTTCAATCAACTGCGCCCAACGCAGCAGTACGGCACGTTTTTCAGATGGGCTTTTGCCTGCCCAAAGGTCGTCTGAAAACGCAGAACGCGCGGCACGCACGGCGGCATCTATATCCTGTTCACTGCCGTCGGCGATGTAACCGATGAGTGAATTGTCGATGGGCGTGCGGTTTTCCAGCTTTCTGCCCGAATCGGCGTGGTTCGGAATCAAATTCCCCGCCCATAGGCTGCCTGCTTTGGCGGCCTCGAAGATTTGTTCAATGGTTTTCATACTGCGGCTCCTTTATTTCAACAATGCCGTAAACTCGGCGGCTTCCTGCATGGTCAGATTGTGCAGCGGCAGGCGCACTTTGCCGGCGGGTTTGGTACCGTTTAAGCAGCCGATTTTAGCTTTTTGGTTGTAGTCGCCCGACTCCATCGAATGCAGGGCGGGATAAAGGTCGGTAAGAATCTGGCGGGCTTTATCCCAATCTTGGGCTTGGGCAGCGTTAAACAGGGCAACCTGCTCACCTGGGAACACATTGGCCGCACCTGCAATCCAGCTTTTCACACCCCAGAAGAAGAAATCCAAAGGTTGGTCGTCGCAGCCGCACACGACTTGGAAGTTGTCGAATTTCGCCTGGATCATACGCAACGCGTTAGAGAAATTACCGGTGCTTTCTTTGATACCGACGATGTTGGGATGTTTCGACAAATGCGCCACAGTTTCAAATTCGAGTTCTACGCCGATACGCGCGGGAAAGTTGTAGAGAATAATCGGCAAGTCGGTTTTAGACGCCACATATTCAAAGTGCTCGATAATGCCTTGCTGCGACGGCAGGCTGTATGGCGGCGCCGACAACATCAGCCCGTCGTAGCCTAATTCTTTAGCTCGGGCGGCGCGTTGTGCAGCCACTTCGCTCGACATATCGCTGACACCGGCAATCAGCGTACAACGGCCAGCAGCGGCCTTCACGATGGTGGTCAATACGGTTTCGCGTTCGGCTTCCGACAAAGCGTAATACTCACCCGTGGTGCCGCAGGCTACGATGCCGCGCACGCCTTTAGCAATAAACGCGTCCACCAATTCGGCCAGCAGCGTGGTATCCACTTGATTGTCGGCGGTAAACGGGGTAACAATGGGAACTAAAATACCTTCGATATTCATATGTTTCTCCTCTTGAGATGAATCGTGATTCGGTTTGCTCGCTTCAGAAACGGCTAAAACGGTAAGGGCTTAAATCTATTGCAGGCTGTTCTCCAAAATACAAGGCTTTCACCAGTTTTGCGGTGAGCGGTGCTTGGGTTAAGCCCAAATGCTGATGCCCGAACGCCAGAAAAATGTTTTCTTTTCGGTCGATTACCGGCAGGGAATCGGCAATCGACGGTCGAAAACCCATCCACGACACGGCACCTTGCCGGTTCAGACGACCTTTGAGCATAGATTCTGCCAAGTGAAAGAGCTGCTGAGCCCGTTCCATATTCGGCGGTGCATCCAGCCCGGCAAACTCCACTGTACCGGCCAGGCGCAAGCCTGCGTTCATGGGCGTCATGATGAATTTGCGCTCAAAGCTGCTCACCGGCACGTTCAAAATATTTAGGCTTTGCGGCAACATCAGGTGGTAACCGCGTTCCGTATCAAGCGGTACGTCGCTGCCGCACAGTTTTTTCAACCATGGTTTAGAAAACGCACCGGCAGCAATCACCACATGTTTGGCTTCAAACGCCTTACTACCGCCTATGATGCGGAACAGGTCGTCTGAAAATAATTGGATATCGGAAACGTCGGTATGTTCACTGATCGTACCTCCCGCCTGTATGAAAGCGTGCTGTAAATCAGCCGCCATACCTGCCAAATCGACCACATGACCGGTATGAGGGTAAAACAGCGCACCGCGTTGCGTATCGGCCAGCGCAGGTTCGCGTTCATGCAGACCGGCATAGTCAAGCCATTCGTTGACCACACCTAATTCATTCAACACCCTGCCGTGTTTCTGTAACGCTGATTGCCCGTTTTCGGTTTCGCACACCAACAGCGAACCGTCGATACGGATATGTTGTTCCACTCTCCATTCTTGTGCAAACTTCCTCCATGCAGCCAAAGCAAGACTGTTTAGTGCCATCAGGGCGCGGTGGCTGTGCTGGAAGCGTTTGGGCGTAAGGTTGTACAGCAGGCTGAACAGCCACGGCGTGATTTTAGGCAGGTATTTCCAGTCCAGCCGCAACGGTCCAAGCGGGTCGAGCAGCATTTTCGGCAGTTGCTTGAACACGTCCGGCGATGCAATCGGAAACACCTGCTCGGTGGCGATATGCCCGGCATTGCCATAAGATGCGCCTCCGCATACAGTGTCCCGCTCTAACAACAGTACGCTTTCGCCGCAACGCTGCAATTCCAGCGCGATGCTCAATCCGACGATGCCGCCGCCAACCACGGCTGCAGAAAAAATTTGGCTGCTCATGATGTTTCAATTCCGTAGCGGAACGGATCATCCGCGTTTACAAAAATTTCCGATGCCGCATGAATATGTGCCTCTCCCTTGATGGTGGGGATTATCAGACCTTCCGAATGAAGGTCGTCTGAAAGTGTTTCATAAGAAGCAGCAAAGCGGCTGCCGATTATGCTTTCCTGCACCCACTCTTTTTCAGATGGCCACACGCCGTCTGCAGCCAAACAGGCCATCTTCGCGCTGGTGCCCGTGCCACAAGGCGAGCGGTCGTAAGCTTTGCCGGGACAGAGCACAAAGCTGCGGCTGTCTGCATTATCGGTTTTCCCGAACAGCTCGATGTGGTCTATTTCCTGCCCATCTTTGCCGGTAATGCCCTGCGCATTCAGCGCGGTGCGGATGCGCCATGAAATATCAGTCAATTGCTCCAGATTGTCGGGCGCGATGGTGCAGCCGTGGTCATTCACCAAGAAAAACCAGTTACCGCCCCAAGCAATATCGCCGGTGATGCTGCCAATGCCCTCAACGTCAAGCGACACATCTTTACGGTAGCGGTAAGACGGCACGTTGCGCACGCTGACCGAGCCGTCTTCATGCAGCGTACAGCGCACATCGCCCACCGGCGTTTCGATGGTATGCGTGCCGATATCAATACGTTTGAGGTGTTGCAGCGTTTTAATCAAACCGATGGTGCCGTGGCCGCACATACCCAAATAACCGCTGTTGTTAAAGAAAATTACACCGGCGCTAGAGGCGGGGGATTTCGGCTTGCACAACAACGCCCCTACCAAAACCTCCGAACCACGCGGCTCCAAAATCAGCGCACGACGCAAATGGTCGAAACGTTTGGCAAAATCTGCGCACTGCTCTTGCGGGCTATTGCCGGAAAGCTCGGGAAATCCGTCATACACTACACGGGTCGGCTCACCGCCGGTATGGGAGTCAATCACGGAAAAAGTATATTCGGTATGCGGCATAGCAAAATCCTATCGCTAAAAAACTTCCGTTAACCTTACAAAATCGCTGCTGCTGCCGTCTTGATGAATTTCCCGTTTTTTATGCGGAAATGTGCACACTCAGACACACTTAAAACAAAAAATGCCTGTCTGAAAACTATTTTCAGACAGGCATTTCCGTACGGTTACTGTTATCTTGATTTCTTAAATTCAGATGGTACCAATCCTACCAATGCCTTAAACTGACGCGTAAATGCACTGTGATCTGAATAGCCGCAGCGGGCAGAAATTTCCGTTACCGACAAGCCTGTTTCCAACATCGCCATGGCTGCTTCGATGCGTATTTTTTGAATATATTGCGAAGGTGTGATGTGGAAAATCTTTTTGAAATAACGCTCGATTTGGGCGGTGGAAAGACGTGAAACGGCTTCCAAGTCTTTCATTTTTATGTTTTGGTCGAAGTGGCCGGCAATGTATTTTTCAATCAGCGCGACTTTTTTATTCAGCTCAGGGCGGTTGCTGTCATTGGTTTCCACATCCACAGACACACCAAGCATGGCAATAATTTCACCCAAAGGATTGCGCACCGGCATTTTATGCGTGATACACCAGCCCAGTTCTCCCGAAGCATAAGTATGCAGCTCCAGCTTATTGTTGATGATTTTGCCGTCGTTCAAAACTTCCCTGTCCTGCTGTGTATAACGTTGTCCCCATTCCGACTGAAACAGGTCTTCCGATGTTTTCCCAATCAAAGCCGCCATATCTGACAATTGTAAGCGGTGCAACAGCGTATCGTTGGCATAGACATACTCCGCCCGCATGTTTTTTACAAAAAACACCGTACTGGGCAATACCTGCAAGACAGGTGCAAACATGTTCAGACTGCGGATAAGGTCATTCACATTTTCCGGACAAACTGAAAGAGGAAAAGGGCTGGAAGGCATGGTTGTTGGTATCCGTGAAAGTTACGATAATAAAATATCTCGAATCATTGCAGCTATACATCTAAATACACTTTGAACATACGCGAAGCCAAAGTTGCCGTCCAGCTTGAATTTTCAGATTCATTAGTAGCGCCGCCCATCTTTTTCATAAAAATAGCAGAGGTGGTAAAAACATACTTGACTAAATAATCATGTGTTTTCCTGATTTTTACTGCTGATTTTGATTTCAAAATAAAGAAGGTCGTCTGAAACCTGTTTCCAGTTTCAGACGACCTTCTTTTATCTGCATTCGTTTTAATCCGTCATTAGTCTTTCAATGCAGCCAATACTTTGCCGGCGATTTCATTCAGGCTTACGGTTTGCGCCTGATTGTCGCGGCGTTCGGCGTATTCGACATTGCCTTCTTTCAAGGCGCGGTCGCCGATGACGATGCGGTGCGGGATGCCCAGAAGCTCGGAGTCGTTCAGCAGCACGCCTGCGCGTTCGTCGCGGTCGTCGAGAAGGACGTCCGCGCCTGCGGCCAGCAGTTCGGCGTAGATTTTGTCGGCGGCTTCGCGTACGGAGTCTGATTTTTTGTAGTTCATCGGCACGATAACGACTTCAAACGGCGCCATTGCTTTGGTCCAGATAATACCTTTTTCGTCGTTATTTTGCTCGATGGCAGCGGCCACAACGCGAGTAATACCGATACCGTAGCAGCCCATTTCCATGATTTGCGATTTGCCGTTGTTGTCAAGGAAGTTTACGTTCATGGCTTGGGTGTATTTGTCGCGCAATTGGAAGACATGTCCGACTTCGATGCCGCGTGCCAGTTTCAGACGGCCTTGTCCGTCGGGGCTTTCGTCGCCTTCGACGACGTTGCGCAAATCGACGAATTCAGGCTCGGCGGCGTCGCGGCCGAAGTTGAAGCCGGTATAGTGGTAGTCGTCTTCATTCGCGCCGATAACCCAGTCTGCGCCTTTTTCGGTGGCGAAATCGGCATAGACTTTGCCTGTGAAGCCGACAGGGCCGAGCGAGCCGCCGTTTGCACCGAACTGCACTCGGATGGCGGCAGGATCTGCCATGGTCAGTGGCGATTTCACGCCTGCGAGTTTTTCGGCTTTGATGTCGTTGAACTCATGGTCGCCGCGCAACAGCAATAAGACGATTTCGCCTTCGTTTTCGCCTTCGACCACGATGGATTTCAGTGTTTTTTCAATCGGAATGCTGAGGAAGTCAACCAATGAATCAATGGTTTTGACGTTCGGCGTGTGTACTTTGGCCAGCTCTGCCTGAGCGGCTGCGCGTTCGCCTTTGAGCGGCAAGGTCGGAGCCAGCTCGATATTGGCGGCGTAATCGGAAGTGTCGCTATATGCAATCACATCTTCGCCGCTTTCCGCCAACACTTGAAACTCGTGCGAACCGGTACCGCCGATGCTGCCGGTGTCTGCGGCGACGGGGCGGAATTCCAAGCCCAGACGGGTGAAGATGCGGCAGTAAGCATCGTACATGGCATCATAGGTCGTCTGAAGCGAGGCGTAGTCGGCATGGAAGGAATAGGCGTCTTTCATGACGAATTCGCGCGCACGCATGACGCCGAAGCGCGGGCGCACCTCGTCGCGGAATTTGGTTTGGATGTGGTAAAAGTTTTTCGGCAGCTGTTTGTAGCTGTTGATTTCTTTGCGCACGATGTCGGCGATGACTTCCTCGCAGGTCGGTCCCATGCAGAAATCGCGGTCGTGGCGGTCTTTCAGGCGCAGCAGTTCTTTACCGTAAAATTCCCAGCGGCCGGATTCCTGCCACAGCTCGGCAGGCTGCACCACCGGCATCAGCAACTCCACGCTGCCCGCGCGCGCCATTTCTTCGCGCACGACGTTTTCGACTTTACGCAACACGCGCAACCCCATCGGCATCCAAGTATAAAGGCCGGACGCGTTGGCTTTAATCAGACCGGCGCGAATCATCAGCTTGTGGCTGGCAAGCGCGGCTTCGGCGGGGGCTTCTTTCAGGGTGGAAATGAAAAATTGGCTGGCTTTCATGGTGTGTTTTTCTGTGTAAAAAAGTAAGCGCGTATTGTAACGCGAAAGGCAGGGGGATTGAAGTTTTTCCCTATGCGGGAGCCGCCGCAGTCTTTCTTTTTGAGTCGATTCATCTGACATTTATCGGGCGTGTCAATCACTTTTTATACACAATTTCGCATTGGCTTGTTTTGCTTATAGATTTTTCCCATAAGGGCTTTGAAATTTTTTATTTTTATAACTAATTGATTTTATTGTATTTTATTTGACTATTTTTTAAGCACCGAAAGGCTTGGGTTGTTCCAAAAGCAAAAATTCCGATTACCCAAAGCTTATCAACAAACTTATCCACAGAGTTTGTGTATAGATTGATGTCGTCTGAAACCATACCGTTCGATAGGTTTTTAAAAGCCCGTAACGCGGTCTTTCTGTTAAGATGATGCCTTCGCTTTTTTCACGCCATACTATCTATGTCCGCACACGAATTACACCTGCTTTCACGCGCCAAAATGTTCAACGGCCATCAAGAACAATACCGCTGCTTTTCCGAAACCTGCCAAACCGATATGACCTTCGGCATCTACCTTCCGCCGCAGGTATTGAAAGGCTATCCCGCGCCGGTTTTGTATTTCTTGTCGGGACTGCACGGCGACGGCTCGGAACTGATACGCCAAACCGGCATCCAGCGTTTCGCCGCGCAATGGAACATCATCGTCGTTTTCCCCGACACCTCGCCGCGCGGCAGCCATATTAGCGACAGCGCGAACGAATTTATCGGACAGGGCGCGGGATTTTACGTCGATGCAGCCGAACAGCCGTGGGCGGCGCATTATCAGATGTACAGCCATATCAGCCGCGAACTGCCCGATTGGGTGGAACGGCATTTCCCCGCCACCCAAGAACGCAGCATCGCAGGTTTCAGCATGGGCGGACACGGCGCGCTTTCCATCGCCCTGAAAAACCCCAGCCGCTATGTCGCCGTTTCCGCGTTTGCACCCTTGTGCCATCCGACCGCCAGCCGGGGTGGGAAGCAGGCGTTTGCCGCCTATCTGGGCGCGGAATCGGAGGCTTGGCAGGCTTACGACAGCGCATCGCTCGTTCAGACGACCTCACGCAAGCTGCCGATACTCATCGACCAAGGCAGCATTGATCCGCTGTTCCCCGACGAATTACAACCCGAAGCCTTCGTCAATGCCGCCCGCGCCAACGGCTTTAACGTGCAATATAAAGTCCGCCCCGGCTACGGACACGATTATTTCTTCATCGCCAGCTTTATCGACTCGCATATCGAGTTTCACGCTGAGGCATTGGGCTTGTAAATCCGCCACTTATAGTGGATTAACTTTAAACCAGTACGGC
>NZ_KV789535.1:0-1080 GCF_001807625.1 Neisseria sp. HMSC03D10 | reverse complement strand
AGGTCGTCTGAAAACCTTTTCAGACGACCTTTTTGATCTTTTACACTCAATTAGTGTTGATGATGATGGTGTTCATGCCGTTCAGCCGCGCGTTTCGTTCCGACGGGCATAATCAGCGTTGCATAGGCATTGTCTTGTTGGCAAACACTTCTATCGGCATAATCCGCCTGATGGGCGGCTTTGATTTTCCACAAACCTTCAATCAAAGGAATCACGTTGACGACGCCGTCTTTATCCGTTTTCCCTGAGAAACCTTGCGGCTCGCGGTGGTCGTGTGTCGCTGCCAAGTCCATTTCCGCCAGCGTATCCGAGCTTGCCGTTACCGTCGCTTTTGCCAACGGTTTGCCTTTATAAAGCACTTTAATCGGCAGCAGGCCGCCTACCTTGACTTCATTCGGATTTTTCAGCGGAACCAGCTCCAATTCATGACCGACCGGACGGGTCAATACGCTTTCATCCAAGCCTGCGCCACCCACTTGCAAAAACGCTTTGCCGAACATCTGAGCCTGTTCGCAATAAGTCGCGCCGGGCAGGTCTTTCAAGGTTTTCTGTTTCCAGCCTTCGCTGTTTTGCGACCAGAACGTCGGTTTGTACACCGCGCCGACCCAATACGAACCGTCTTTCAGGCGGGATTTGGAAACATATTGGTAATTTTCACCTTTATTCGTCAAATCGACCGTTTTTCCGGATTTGTCCGTCAATTGCAGCGGTTTGAAAATATGCACACGGTCGTCGGCGATTTTTTCAACATTCGGGAAATCATGGCTGTAACCCAAATCCGCTTTCAACGTACTGCCCGAATCCAAACGCACCGGAGCCGACACCCACAAATCATGCGCCTGCGCCGCCATGCTCAAGCCCAATGCGCCAAGTATCCATAATTTTTTCATGTTTCTTCCTCAAATTTGATTGTTTACGGTTCAAAAGCCAACGGAAAGCCCGAAAAGCAAGGCAACCTTACTCTTTTTATTTCAAAATGTAAATATTATTGATGATTGTTTTTAGTTACAAAGAACTAGAAATCCTTAAAGGGACAACAGAAAACAAGAGGTCGGCGGATTCGCATTTGAAGTGCAACTT
>NZ_KV789534.1:17274-27433 GCF_001807625.1 Neisseria sp. HMSC03D10 | reverse complement strand
GCTATGATACGGGTGTTTCGATATACAAGGTCATGGTGGATAGTATGGAGGAAGTTAAGGTTTTTGGCTATATTTACTTGCATAACAAATGCCGTCTGAAAAATTGTGAGCTTTTCAGACGGCATTGAGCCGTAAATCATGGAACGCGTGCGTGCTGAAGCACACACCTTACGCATGGATTTTAGGTTTCATGCAGGCTACAGTTTGTTTGAGAATATGTTTTTTGTATTTCTTTACACTTTTTTTGATATTCAGGGTGAGCTATTAAGAAATCAGATATTGCAATATTAAAGTAATGATATGCTAAATTAATAGGTATAATTAATTCTTCAGGATTGAAATCATCTCCAACTGAAAAATAAATAGAAGGAGCTTTATCAATATACTCAAATCCATTTACCTCTTCATAATCTCCAATCCATCTGGTAGCATCTATTTTTTCATATTGAGCACCTATTACTCCAAAATGTCCGGTAGTTGTAATATTTTTAAAACACTCTAAAAGCGTATCTTTAGTTTCAAATTGGTAAATTGTTTCAAAAAAAATCGAAATAACAAAATGGTTGTTATTTATAGATTTTTTCTTTAAGTTTAGAAAAATATTATTTTTCATAATTTTTTCTTTAAATTATTCTGGGTGAATGTTTGTAATTCTTCCTGTATTTACATCAAAATATGATCTAAATTTGATTCCGTCAAAGGTTTCTGAGAATTGAATGACATTTTTTCTTTCCGATATTGATTTAGTTCTTTCATTTTGAGCAATTTTAGAGGCTTTTGAATATCCTTGTGAAGCAGCTTTTTGAGCCATTTGAAGTATTTTATCATCAGAAAATTTTTTAGGATCATAAACAGTTTTTATACTTGAAATTTCCTTAAATCCACCATCAGGTTTACCTGTCCTGTCTAGTGTAGGAATCTCATATTTAATTCGGGTAATGCCTTCAATATCAGTTTGGGTTTCAGATTTTACGCGTCCTCCTCGTGAATTTAGTTCTGCCATAAAATTGGTGCGGTTATGGGCTCCTTGTTTCGTGTTTAATCCGAATCCTCGATTGACGGCGACTATATCTACTGCACACCATAACAGACACAACAACAGACCCGATGTCATAAACATACATACCCTCCGTTCTTTCCAATCTGTTTTCAGTCAATCTTACACCAAGCCCGCCATTTCGAAAAATGCCCGATACGCCGCCGCCTTTTTCGCCAAACTCAAAGGATAAGCGCGCGAAGTGGACGGCAGGCGGGTTAGGGTCAAATCCCGTCCGGCAAACGGAAACGGCACGGTTTCGCCCGTTTTCGGCATTTTGATACCGCCGCCCTGAATATCGAGCAGGACTTCCGTCGCCTTGCCGCCGGTAGTGCAGATATGTCGGCAGTCGGGCATCTGCGCCAACACCGCCGCCAAATCGACGGTTTCGACCACTTGCAAAAACTTGTCGGACGCATTGCCGTGTTCCCGCACCGCCTTCAACACGGTCGAGCAGGACGCAATCCCCCGTTCGCGCAAAAACGCCTTGATTTTCTCCTCATCAAACGCTTTTTCAGACGACCTTTGGAAATGCGCCGCATCATTAAAAAACACCAGCCCGTAGACGCGCCACATATCGTTTTGGAAATTCGGATAATGAAACTGCATCGCGCGTTTGTCTTCCTTGGGCGGAAACGTCCCCATCATCATTACCGTCGCCTGCGGCGGCAGCAAGGCAGGAAAAGGGTGAGTTTCGATTTCAAGCGGGGCAGACATCATGATTTCCTTAATAAAAAATATTGAACACAAAGCAGCCGGTTGCCGCCTTTTCAGACGACCTTCTGCCCGTACCGCATCAGCGTCATGCCGCCGACTGCCGCCGCGCAGCCCGCAACCAGCGAAATATGCAGCGGTTCGCCCAAAACCCACGCCGAAGACAGCATACCGAAAATCGGCACGAGCGTAATATAAGCCGCCGCGCTGCCTGCACCCAAAGTCTTCACGCCTTCGAAATACCACGCGTAGGCCAATACCGTCGCGCCGATGACCAGCCACGCCAATGCCGTCCAACCGCGTGCATCCATCGCCGCCATTGCATCAAACGGCAGTCCGTCCGTCCACAACGCCACCACCGACAACATCAGCGCGCCGATGAACGACGTTGCCGCCGTTACCGTCAGCGCGTCTATCCCGC
Organism: Neisseria sp. HMSC03D10; assembly: GCF_001807625.1. Lineage (NCBI taxonomy): Bacteria > Pseudomonadati > Pseudomonadota > Betaproteobacteria > Neisseriales > Neisseriaceae > Neisseria > Neisseria sp. HMSC03D10. The sequence goes on along the minus strand of NZ_KV789534.1, from coordinate 25,262 downwards.
GCAAGACCGCACGTCCGATTAAGGTATAAGCCGCCCAGCAGACCACGCAGCCGAAAATCAGCCACTCCCCCGCCTTGATGCCGCCCGACAATACCGTCAACGGCTGTCCTTGCGTTACCGCCGTTATCGCACCACAAACCGCCAGCAGCATACCCACCAAAATCTTCGCATTTAAACGTTCGCCGAAAAGCCAAGCCGCCAGCAGCAGCGTCAGCACGGGATTCACCGCCACCACCACCGCCGCCTTACCCGCCGGCATCGCCTGCAAACACAGCATGAAAAACACCGCATAGCCGCATACCCCGACGGAAGCGGCTGCCGTCAAGCCCAGCCATTGCCGCGCCGACAAAGCCGCCAAAGTCGCAAACCTGCTGCGTGCAAACAGCCAACCCAACAACAAAACCGAAGCCAACACAAACCGAACCGCCCCTCCCGTCAGCGGCGGCAGCGACTGCCCCAACATCCGCCCCATCGGCCAAGACGCACCCCACAACACCGCCATCCCCAGCAGTTTCAAATGTACAGAATAACGTTCCATCTCATTCCTTTATCAACAAAGGCCGTCTGAAAATCAGATTTTCAGTTTTCAGACGACCTTTGCAGCCGCCACAAACGCCGCTATTTTTTTCTTGTCTTTAATCCCTGCCGAGCTTTCCACGCCGCCGGACACATCCACCGCCGCCGCGCCGCTAGTTTTCACCGCATCGGCGACGTTTTCGGGCGTCAACCCACCCGCCAAAATCCACGGTTTGCCGATATTGCCGCGCAACAGCGTCCAATCGAAACTCTGCCCCGTACCGCCGTATTCGGTCGGATGGTAAGCGTCGAACAACAGCGCGCGCGCGTTGGGAAACTTGGCGCAGGCCGTCTGAATATCGGCGGCAGACTGCACGCGCACGGCTTTGAGATACGGACGGTCAAATTGGCGGCAGAAGTCATCGTCTTCATCGCCGTGAAACTGAATCACGTCTATCGGCACTTGGCGCAAAATTTCGCGGATATTTTCCGCCGTTTCATTAACAAATAAAGCAACCGCCGACACAAAGGGCGGCAGCACCGCCACGATTTCCTTCGCCTGCGCCGACGTTACCGCGCGTTTGCTTTTTGCGTAAAACACCAGCCCGACGGCATCCGCGCCCGCTTCGGCGGCGGCAAGGGCATCCTCGGGGCGGGTGATACCGCAGATTTTGGTACGGATTTTCATATCCCCCTCTCTTATTCGGAAAACAAGGATTATAGCGGAACAGCCCGCCATGACGGCAACAGGCTTCTTAAAGAAATCCCACTGTGAGACCTTTGCAATAACATGAGTTATTAAAATTTTATGCTCAATACCATTTTTAAAATGAAGAACCTCCCTGATTTCTTCTACTTTTTTCTCAATATCAGAAAGGTTTTAGCCAATTGAAAATTTTTTAGCACATTTTTATGCGTCAAATTTTGTTAACAGACTATTTTTGCAAAGGTCTCACTGTAAAAATGCAGCAAACTTGAATCTTTCCCCGCCACGGCGTAACCTTACGCCTTTATCCGATTACCGACGGGAGCCGACAACATGACCGAACCTAAAAACACCCAACCTTCCCTGCCCGAAGACGAACGTAAAAATCCCGTTTACCGATTAGGGCAGGCCGTTGCAGGATTTATGCTGGTCGTCTGGGCTGGCGTGTTGGCATTGGTTTTTTATTTGGTTTTCCGCTTTTGGTTCAGCTGACAGACAGCAAGCTGCCATCGTTTCTTTAAGCGTATCCTTCCCAAAACAGAAAACCGTCTGCCGATAGATTTCGAAACATATCGCCCAATAACCCATCTGCAATTTATCTTGGTACGCTATAAACTGCCTCATGCCAAACACAAAGGTCGTCTGAAAAATTTTCAGACGACCTTTTGTCAAACTCTCAACAAATAACCATATACGCTTATGATATAATGATAGCCTTTCTCATCTGTAAACTTGGAAATTATTTTTATGGAAACACTGCAACCTTCCCAGCACCCTATCACCCCCCAAAACTCCGTCAACGAACCCAAACGTCTACGCGCAGGCGAAGGAGTAAGCTGGTTTACCGACTCATGGCGTATTTTCAGTAAAAACAAATTCAAATGGATGGGCGCAATTATTTTAGTCAGCCTTATTCCGCTCTTTGTAGGTTTTCTATTCGGTTTGCTAGGCATTGAAAGCCCGCCCGCTGATTTCAATGATTTCACCTCAACCATAATAATCCGAGAATTGCTCTTCAATCTGTTTTTCTATTGGGTGGGCTTTTGTTTCCTCGGCGGTATCGTGCTGCTTGCAGCCCAAACCGCGCAAGGTAAGAATTTCAACTTCGGCTCTCTGTTTGCCGGATTTTCGATTAAAAAAAGCGGAGCATTCCTGATTCTTTTACTGCTGAGTATCGTCGTATGCCTGCTTTTAGCTTTGGCCGTTGTTATTCCTTTCAGCATATTCGCCAACGGAAATTTCTTAAGGGCAGACTTTATGCCGGCCTTTCCGATTTTATTTATTATCCTGTTGGTTATTATCGCCATTTACTCCATGATGTTTTGGCTGGCTCCCGCCTTTGTCATGTTGGAGGATATGAACCCTGTTGCCGCCATTAAGGCCAGCTTCAATGCCTGCCGCCGCAATATCCCAGCCCTGCTGGTATACGGCTTAATTTGGCTGGGTATCGGTATCGCGTTTTGGTTCATATTTATGATAGTCATGATTTCCGCATTTGCAACAGAAGCATCAATACAGCAATCAACCGCGCTCTCCGGCCCTTTCCTTATTTTGTTCTTCATCTTCTTATTGATTACTTACCTGGTTCTCTACCCTGTAGCAATGATCGGCATATACACCGCCTATCGCAGTATTTTCCCCCAAGGTCGTCTGAACAAATACTAATCTTTCAGTAGAAGATGGTTATTTCTTCTCAAAGTCGTCTGAAACCTATTTCAGACGACTTTTTCAATTCGATGTTACCAGCCATGCAACAAAACCTATGCCATACAAACCTTGCCCCACCTAAATTTGACACCCGCCCTCCGACTGCCTACAATTCAGGTTTCTCAAAAATCACCGTACATTCCGTACACCATTCTTTTCAGACGACCTCTGTCTTCCGAATCCCATTCTTTTCCAATACAACTGTCAAAAATCATGCACGTTTCAGAACTACAAACCCTACACATTTCCAAACTCTTGGAAATGGCAGAAGAACACGGCATTGAAAACGCCAACCGTTTCCGCAAACAAGACCTCGTATTTGCCATCGTCCGCCAAATGATGAAGCAGGGCGAAAGCTTTACCTGTTCCGGCACGCTCGAAATCCTGCCCGACGGCTTCGGCTTTTTACGCAGCGCAGACACCTCCTACCTCGCAGGTCCCGACGACATCTACGTCTCACCCACGCAAATCCGCCGCTTCAACCTGCATACGGGCGACACCATCGAAGGCAGCGTACGCGTACCCAAAGACAACGAACGCTATTTCGCCCTCGTCCGTCTCGACAGCATCAACGGCGATCATCCCGAAGTCTGCAAGCACAAAATCCTCTTCGAAAACCTCACCCCGCTTTTCCCTACCAAGCAATTCAAACTCGAGCGCGACATTAAAGCCGAAGAAAACCTTACCGGCCGCGCCATTGATTTAGTTTCCCCCATCGGCCGCGGACAACGCGCCCTTTTGGTTGCGCCGCCGAAAACCGGTAAGACCGTGATGCTGCAAAACATCGCCCACGCGATTACCGCCAATTATCCCGACGTCGAACTCATCGTCCTTTTGATTGACGAACGCCCCGAAGAGGTTACCGAAATGAGCCGTTCCGTACGCGGCGAAGTCGTGTCTTCTACCTTCGACGAACCGGCGCAGCGCCATGTTCAAGTGGCCGAAATGGTGATTGAAAAAGCCAAGCGTATGGTGGAACACAAAAAAGACGTGGTCATCCTGCTTGACTCGATTACCCGCCTCGCCCGCGCCTATAACACCGTCGTGCCGACCTCCGGCAAAATCCTCACCGGCGGCGTAGATGCCAATGCCCTCCACCGCCCCAAACGCTTCTTCGGCGCGGCGCGCAACGTTGAAGAAGGTGGCTCGCTCACCATTATTGCGACCGCTTTGGTAGAAACCGGCAGTCGCATGGATGATGTGATTTATGAAGAATTTAAAGGCACAGGCAATATGGAGCTGCACCTCGACCGCCGCATGGCGGAAAAACGCCTGTTCCCCGCCATCAACATCAACAAATCCGGCACGCGCCGCGAAGAGCTGCTGGTACCGAACGACCAGTTGCAGCGCATGTGGCTCTTACGCAAATTCTTGCATCCGATGGACGAAATCGAGGCCACCGAATTTTTGGTGGGCAAACTCAAAGATTCCAAAAACAACGACGATTTCTTCGAGCTGATGCGCGGAAAATAAAATCATCGAAGGTCGTCTGAAAACGATGGATTAAGTTTTCAGACGACCTTTCTCATTTCCGACAACCTGTCCCCTCATATCCAAACGAGAAAACCCCATGACCTGCCCCATCTGCACTGCCGACAACGAAGACATTTTGCTGCAAACCCCAAACCTGCGCGTTATCGCCGTCCACAACGAAGCCTCAGCCCCGGCATTCTGCCGCGTCATCTGGAACGACCACATCGCCGAGATGACCGACCTTTCAGCCGCCGAACGCGCCGAAATCATGGAAATGGTGTATAAAGTCGAAGCCGCCATGCGCCAAGTGTTCCGTCCCGCCAAAATCAACCTTGCCAGCCTGGGCAACGTCGTCCCCCATCTGCATTGGCACGTCATCGCCCGCTTCGAAAACGATGCCAACTTTCCCGCCCCGATTTGGGCAGCCCCCGTCCGCGAACACGGCATGACCCTGCCGGACCACTGGACGGAACAAGTCAAAGCCCTGCTGGCGTAACGTTCAGACGACCTCAATAGGCGTATCGGATACCGCATATCAACCGATTTTCAGACGACCCCTGCCGAAAAGGTCGTCTGAAACCCAAGCAAAGGAAACCATATGACCTGGCAAACCTCCCGCCGCCATTTCCTCCGCGCCTGCTCCGCCGCAGCCGGAGCCGGACTGCTGCAAGCCTGCGGCACCGGCACGACCGTTACCCCGTCCACTCAAACCGGCAACACAGCGAAAGCCCAACCCGTGCAGCCCAAAACCAGCCATCCCCCACGCTCCGGCGACAACCTCCTCCGCGTCGTCGCCCCTTCCGGCTTTGCCGAAGACCCCAACCGCGTCAACGCAGGCTTGACCCGCCTCTATAACGCAGGTTTTACTGTGACCAACCAACAAGCAGGCAGCCGACGCTATCAACGCTTCGCTGGCTCCGACGCCCAACGTGCCGCCGACTTCCAAGAGGTCGCCACCGGCCGCGTTGAAACACCCAAAGTCCTCATGGGCTTGCGCGGCGGCTACGGCGCGGCACGCATCCTGCCGCAAATCGACTTCGCTTCACTCGGCGCCAGAATGCGCGAACGCGGCACCTTGTTCTTCGGCTTCAGCGACGTTTGCGCCGTCCAACTCGCCCTGCTCGCCAAAGGCAATATGGCAAGCTTCGCCGGCCCTATGGTTTACAGCGAATTCGGCAAACCCGAACCCAGTGTCTTCACCATGGATTCGTTCATCCGCGGCACCACCAACAACGTCAACATTATCGACGTTCCCGCCATCCAACGCGCCAACGTCAACGTCGAAGGTACCTTATGGGGCGGCAACCTCAGCGTTCTCGCCTCCCTCGCAGGCTCGCCCTATATGCCCGACATCCAAGGCGGCATCCTGTTCGTCGAAGACGTCAGCGAACAACCCTACCGCATCGAACGCATGTTGAACACGCTTTATCTTGCAGGCATCCTGCAAAAACAACGCGCCATCATCTTCGGCGACTTCCGCATGGGCACCATCCGCGACGTATACGACTCAAGCTACGACTTCTCCGCTGTCGTCAACCACGTCTCACGCACCGCCAAAGTCCCCGTCCTGACAGGCTTCCCCTTCGGACACATTACCAATAAAAGCACCTTCCCATTAGGCGCACATGCCAAAATCCACAGCACTGCCAACGGCGGCTACACCGTAACCTTCAGTGGCTACCCTACCCTGAACCCCGCCGCCCTAACCCTCAACAACCTGCTGCCCCCGCCTATGCCTACCTTTGACAGCGCTACTTACAGCCCCATAATTGAAGAAATTACCGAATAAACAAGATGCCAATCCAAGAGAAGGTCGTCTGAAAAGCTTTCAGACGACCTTTTTTATCCCCTAATCATTGAACCGATTAATGTTTTTTTGTACAATCCCCGCCATCTCAATCCTTTCTCAGGCCGTCGGAAAAGCGGCCTGAACCTTTTTGCAAAGAAAGCCCATGTCCCAAGAAATCCTCGACCAAGTGCGCCGCCGCCGCACGTTTGCCATCATCTCACACCCTGACGCGGGTAAAACCACGCTGACCGAAAAGCTGTTGCTGTTTTCAGGTGCGATTCAGAGCGCGGGTACGGTAAAAGGCAAGAAAACCGGCAAATTCGCCACCTCCGACTGGATGGAAATCGAGAAGCAGCGCGGCATTTCCGTGGCATCAAGCGTGATGCAGTTCGACTACAAAGACCACACCGTCAACCTCTTGGACACGCCGGGACACCAAGACTTCTCCGAAGACACCTACCGCGTTTTAACCGCCGTGGACAGCGCGTTGATGGTCATCGACGCGGCAAAAGGCGTGGAAGCGCAAACCATCAAACTCTTGAACGTCTGCCGCCTGCGTAATACGCCGATTGTCACGTTCATGAACAAATACGACCGCGAAGTGCGCGATTCTTTGGAATTGCTGGATGAAGTGGAAAATATTTTAAAAATCCGCTGCGCGCCCGTCACTTGGCCGATCGGCATGGGCAAAAACTTCAAAGGCGTGTACCACATCCTGAACGATGAAATCTATCTCTTTGAAGCGGGCGGCGAACGTCTGCCGCACGAGTTCGACATTATCAAAGGCATCAACAATCCCGAATTAGAACAACGCTTTCCGCTGGAAATCCAGCAGTTGCGCGACGAAATCGAATTGGTGCAGGCGGCTTCCAACGAGTTTAATCTCGACGAATTTCTCGCCGGCGAACTCACGCCCGTGTTCTTCGGCTCGGCGATTAACAACTTCGGTATTCAGGAAATCCTCAATTCATTGATCGACTGGGCGCCCGCGCCGAAACCGCGCGACGCGACCGTGCGCATGGTCGAACCTGACGAGCCGAAGTTTTCCGGATTTATCTTTAAAATCCAAGCCAATATGGACCCGAAACACCGCGACCGCATCGCCTTTTTGCGCGTCTGCTCCGGCAAATTCGAGCGCGGCATGAAGATGAAACACCTGCGCATCAACCGCGAAATCGCCGCCTCCAGCGTGGTTACGTTCATGTCGCACGACCGCGAGCTGGTGGAAGAAGCCTACGCGGGCGACATCATCGGCATCCCGAACCACGGCAACATCCAAATCGGCGACAGCTTCTCCGAAGGCGAACAACTGGCGTTTACCGGCATCCCCTTCTTCGCACCCGAACTGTTCCGCAGCGTCCGCATCAAAAACCCGCTGAAAATCAAGCAACTGCAAAAAGGTTTGCAACAGCTCGGCGAAGAAGGCGCGGTGCAGGTGTTCAAACCCATGAGCGGCGCGGATTTGATTTTGGGCGCGGTCGGCGTGTTGCAGTTTGAAGTCGTTACCTCGCGGCTGGCCAACGAATACGGCGTAGAAGCCGTGTTCGACAACGCATCCATCTGGTCCGCGCGCTGGGTATCGTGCGACGACAAGAAAAAACTGGCAGAGTTTGAAAAAGCCAATGCGGGCAATCTGGCGATAGACGCAGGCGGCAACCTCGCCTACCTCGCCCCCAACCGCGTGAATTTGGGACTCACGCAAGAACGCTGGCCGGACATCGTGTTCCACGAAACGCGCGAGCATTCGGTGAAATTGTAATAGATTAAAAAGGTCGTCTGAAAACCGTTTCAGACGAC
>NZ_KV789534.1:0-17254 GCF_001807625.1 Neisseria sp. HMSC03D10 | reverse complement strand
AGGTCGTCTGAAAACCGTTTCAGACGACCTTTCCTTATATTGCTGCGACGTTTAGCGCATAATCCGCGCCAACCCCGGCAAAAAATATTCCGTCAGTTCCAACACCTCGCCATCCCAATCAAAATAAGACCTGCGGGCGGCGACAGGTCGTCTGAAATCATCCTGACCGCCTGCGTTTTCCATCAGACAAAACTCGAATGCCGAACGCTTCAGGGGCAGTGTGCCGTCAAACAGCCGCTCGCCCAAAGGCTGCGTGCCGCAATCCAACACGCCGCGCCAGGCTTGAGATTGCAGGCCGCACGCGCTGCGCGCCTGTACGACGGGCACGCCGTCCAGATGCAGCAAAACGTCGCGGACAAATTGCGGGGCGGCGGTTTCGGTATGGTTTTCGCCAAACAAATTGCCCTGCCCGTCCAATTCGCCCATATACAGCACTTTTACCGTAAAACTGCCGCCCAAGGCGCGTAAGGCGGCGGTCAGCGATTGCGCTTGGCACAAAGCGGCGGCGCGTTCGTTCCAGCCTTGCGGCAGTTCGTCGGGAAGTTTGTCTTGCCAATTCAAAGGGGGATTCATGGGGTTTAGATTGATGTGTTTCATGTGTTAATCGTTTTCAGACGACCTTTCGTCCGTCTCCACCTTATCTAACTCCATCCACTCCGCATCGGGAAAATCTGTTTTCAGACGACCTTTTAGATACGCCAAGCTGTCTTGGGCGATGTGTTCGTCGCGGCTGTCGTGGATGTGGTTGAAAATCAGGCTATGCAGGCTGATGCCGTATTGTTTGAGCGCGGCGAAGCTGAGCAGGGTGTGGTTGATGCTGCCGAGCCGTCCGCTGGTAACGAGAATGACGGGATAAGCCTGTTGCTGAATATAATCAATGGTTAACAGGTTTTCCGTCAGTGGAACCATCAATCCGCCCGCGCCTTCGACCAACACGATTTCGTATTGTGCCGCCAGTTGCTGCGTGGCGGTGCGGATTTTGTTCAAGTCCAAAGCCCTGCCGTCCAGACGGGCGGCGAGGTGGGGCGAGGCGGGATAGCTGAATATTTCGGGCATGGTCAGCCGCTGTTTGTCGGCTTCCTGCATGGGTATGCCCATGATTTTGCGGTGGACGGCGATGTCGTCAGCGATGTTTTGGCAACCGGTTTGCACGGGCTTTTGCGTGATCACGCTTTTGCCCTGCTGCAACAATTGTTTTGCCAACACGCCGGTGGCGACGGTTTTGCCGATGTCCGTATCTATGCCGCTGACGAAGTAAACGCCTTTCATTTGCTGTGTTCCTTCAAGATTTGTACGGTTTTATCGGCAAGTTCGGTCAAGAGGTCGTCTGAAATGATGTAAGGCGGCATGAGGTACACCAGCCTGCCGAATGGGCGCACCCAAATGCCCTGCGCCACGCAGTCCGCTTGAAAACGCGCCATATCCACGCCTTTTTCCAACTCGATCACGCCGATGGCACCCAAAACGCGCACGTCTTTCACGCCACAGATGTCCCATGCGGTTTTCAGACGACCTTTCAGGATGCTTTCGATGCGGCGGATATTTGCCTGCCAATCTTGGGACAAAAGCAGCTTGACCGAAGCGCAGGCAACGGCACACGCCAGCGGGTTCGCCATAAATGTCGGGCCGTGCATGAACACGCCCGCTTCGCCGCGCGAAATCGTTTCGGTGACTTTTTGCGAAGTGATTGCCGCCGCCAGCGTCATATAGCCGCCGCTTAAGCCCTTGCCGATACACATAATATCCGGCACGACCTCCGCGTGTTCGCAGGCAAACATCTTGCCTGTACGCCCGAATCCGGTGGCGATTTCGTCAAAAATCAACACAATATCAAATTCATCACACAAATCGCGCAAACCGCGAAGATACTGCGGATGATAAAAATACATGCCGCCCGCACCCTGCACGACTGGTTCCAAAATAAAGGCGGCAATATCCGCATGATGCGCTTCAAACAAGGCGCGGACAGGCTGCAAATCCGCCCCGTCCCATTCATCGTCGAAACGGCTTTTTGGATTATCGACAAAATAACGCTGCGGCAGAGCGCTGCCGAAAATATGGTGCATCCCCGTTTCCGGATCGCAGACGGACATCGCGTTCCAAGTATCGCCGTGATACCCGCGCCGCACCGTCGCAATATTCTGCTTCGCGGTCAAACCCCGCGCCTGCTGGTATTGCACCGCCATCTTCAGCGCAACTTCTACCGAAACCGAACCCGAATCCGCATAAAAAATACGGTCCAACCCCTGCGGCAAAATTCCGACCAATAATTTGCCCAGCTCCACCGCTAGCCCGTGCGTCAAACCGCCGAACATCACATGCGACATTTGCTTAATCTGCGCCTCAACCGCCTGATTCAAAACGGGATGATTGTAGCCGTGTATCGCACACCACCAAGACGACATCCCGTCAATCAGCCGCGTACCGTCCGCCAATTCGATATGCACGCCCTCCGCACGGCGCACCGGATAAACAGGCAACGGGTCGGTCATGGATGTATAGGGATGGAGCAGATGGGCGCGGTCGAAATCGAGCAGGGAGGAATTTTCGGAAATCATAGAATGTTCTTTATAGCATGTTCTTTTGCTTAATCTGATTTTGACGGCATATATACGCAAACCGCCGTATTTTCGCGACAAATTTTATCATTAAGCCCCGGTCATATGTAAATTACCCTTATATCCTTGACGTTCACATGAATCAGACAGTAACATCGCCAAGACTGAATAATATATATTGATAATTGACTACTATGGCAAAACTGAAAACCATCGCCCTGACGCTGTCCGGTTTATCCGCCGTTTCCGGCGCGGCCGCCGCACAAAACGCCACTCCCAACCAAACAGGTATGGCAATGATGCGGCTCAATTCTGCCCTTCTCGACCAAGCCAAAGCCAAGACTTTCGGTTCCGGCAGCCTGTGGGCTTCATTGAAAAAAGACTTCCGCATGAGCGAAGTTAATTCCGAGCTGGTCCGCCGCCACGAAAGCAAATTCGCCGCAAACGGTGCCTATTTCGACCGCACCATCACGCGCAGTAAACCTTATATGTACCATATTGCAACCGAAGTTAAAAAACGCAATATGCCCGCCGAAATCGCGCTCCTCCCCTTCATTGAAAGCGCATTCGTCACCAAAGCCAAATCCCACGTCGGCGCATCCGGCCTGTGGCAATTCATGCCGGCAACCGGCCGTCATTTCGGCTTGGAAAAAACACCTTTGTATGACGGCCGCCACGACGTATATGCCGCGACCGACGCCGCGCTGAACTACCTGCAATATCTGCACGGGCTGTTTAACGACTGGTCTTTGGCTTTGGCTGCATACAACTGGGGCGAAGGCAATGTAGGCCGCGCCGTCAACCGTGCCCGCGCACAAGGCCTGGAACCCACTTACGAAAACCTGCGCATGCCGAACGAGACACGCAACTACGTTCCAAAATTGCTGGCTGTCCGCAATATCGTCGCCAGCCCCCAGACTTTCGGCATGAATATCAGCGAAATCACCAATCAACCTTATTTCCAAACAGTCAGTATTGACAAACCCATCGACAACAGCACCATCGCCCGTCTCGCCAATATCAGCGAGAGCGAGCTGCTGACATTGAACCCTGCTTTCAACGCACCTGTCTTCATCCCGAAAAACAACCGCAAATTATTGCTGCCCGTTTCCGCCGTATCCGCATTCGAAAAAAATTACCGCAATGCGAATCCTGAAACCCTGCTCTCTTTCAATGCTTATACCTCGGCCCGCAATACCAATCTGAACACGATTGCGACAGAAACCGGGATGAGCGTTGCCGAAATCAAACGACTGAACGGCTTAAACAGCAATTCGCTGTCTGAAGGACGTACCATTTTGGTTGCACAAACCGATACTGCTACCAAACAGGATATGATTAATTTCATCGATACTGACAATACTCCGGATACCTACCGTTCGAATATGCCGACAATGGCTCCGATTCAAACGGCAGAACTCAAAACCGATACAGTCAAAAAAGTCGTCGCCCCTGCCAATACGGTTGCACAAGAACCTGCTCCAACAACCTTTGATTTTGTTGCCAATACCAAAGCTGCAACTGCCCCTATCGCCGCCGATGCCGTTACAACCGCCCAACCCCGTGTAGAACGCGTTCAAACCGTACAATCCACGGAAGCCAAACCTGCTACGGACACAACTGTCATTGCGGCGGCCGAGCCTGCACAACCTGCCTTAACCTTAACAGAACCGCAGGTTGTGGCATCCGCAAAATCAGCTACCCCTTCCACTCCCTCTGCAGTCGAAGAACCTGACCAACTGATGGCATTGCTTTCCAATGTTGATTCGAGTCTGCAAAAAACAGAAGAGCATCAAACCACTGTTGCTCAAGATATCACACTTCATCAAGAGGTTGACGCAACCAAAGCGCGCAGCGAACGTATTGCCGAAAATATTGCCAAGCATCAAAGCCGTACTGAAGCGCGACTGGCAAGGGCAAATAATCAATCATCTGCCCAGCCGACAACTATGGCAGGTATGCACCGCGTAGCTGATGGGGATACCCTGTTCAATATTTCCAAACGCTACAATTTAAGCGTTGCCGATTTGATTGTGACCAACAACATCAAAGGCAGCAATATCCGAAAAGGTCAGCTGTTACGCGTTAGCGCGGATCCGGTCAAAACCCGTAAAAATAACATTCAAAATGTTTCTTATACAGTCCGCAGAGGCGATACGCTCAATACGATTGCCGATCGCTTTAACATAGATGTCAACGATATCCGCCGTTGGAATAAAAATACCCGAACCGTTACCCCGGGTCAGCGTTTGAAATTGATGGGCAGCTAACCGCGTAATCAAACAGCAGGTCGTCTGAAGTTTTCAGACGACCTTTTTGTATAGTAAATTATAATAGAAAATAATTAATCATCGTCATTCTGCGCAAGCAGGAATCCCGACCTCAGATTGTCAGTCATACTTTAGAATTGCCGTAAGCTCAAACTCTTAGATACCTGCCTGCTAGCCCAATCCATCCATATTGTATCCATGCCAAAATATAAAACGTCGTCTGAAACCCGATTGCCGGTTTTCAGACGACGTTTTGATGCCGTTTATTTCAAACAGACTTACTGCTGCGCGGCTGGTTGGCTAACGGTTTCGCGTTTCAAACCGCCGCCGAGTGCTTTATAGAGGTCGGCGAGGTTTTCGAGGCGGGTAAGCTGGTTAGCAAGCAACGCGGTTTCTGCACCATAGCTGCTGCGTTCTGCGTCAAGCAGGTCGAGGGCGTTGGATACGCCGTGTTTGTAGCGCAGATTGATAAGGCGCAGGGAGTCGTTGTAAGCACGGCTTTGTTTGTTTAGCGCGACGTAGCTCTTGTCGAGTTGCTCGCGTGCGACCAAGGCGTTGGATACGTCTTGGAAGGCGGCTTGGACGGCGGCTTCGTAAGCAACGATTTGCGCCTCTTTACGCAGCTTGGCTACGTCGAGATTCGCTTTGTTGGTACCCCAGTTGAAAATCGGCAGGGTAATGGAAGGTGCGAACGACCAGATGCCCGTACCGCTTTTGAAGAGGCCGCTCAACTCGCTGGACGCGGTACCGACCGAACCGGTCAGGCTGATGGTGGGGAAGAAGGCGGCACGCGCTGCGCCGATGTTGGCATTGGCTTGTTTGAGCGAGTGTTCGGCGGCGCGGATGTCGGGACGGTTCAGCAGGACTTCGGAACTCAAGCCGGCAGGCAGACGGGTGATTTTGAACTGTTTGCTCAAAGGCAGCGCGGCAGGCAGATCTTCCGGCAGGGGTTGGTTAATCAGGGTCGCCAAGGCATTGCGGGCTTGTTCGCGGTTTTTGACGGCGTTCGCGTAATCGGCTTTGGCGGATTCAATCAGGGCTTCCTGTTGGCGCAAATCGACAGCGGAAATCACGCCTGCTTTGTGGCGCATTTGGGAAAGTTTGTAAGTGGTTTCGCGGGTTTTAAGCACGCGCTGCGCCAATGCCATCGATTCTTGGGCGTACAGTTCGTTGAAATGGGCTTTGGCAACGGCGGCAATCAGGGCAAGGTGGGCGGCATCACGGTTCGCGGCTACGCTGAAATAACCTTGCAATGCGGCTTGGCTGTTGCTGCGGACGCGTCCGAAAAGGTCCAGCTCGTAGGCTGCTGCGCCCAAACCGACGGTGTATTCGCTGCGGGTAACGCCGCCGCTCAAACTGCCTACCCGAGTTCCGGTACCGCTGGCGTTGATACTCGGCAGCAGGTCGTTGCGGGCAATCATGTATTGTTTGCGGTAGATTTCGGCGTTCAATGCGGCGGTGCGCAAGTCGGTATTGCGTTCCAACGCGATGTCGATAAGGCGGTGCAGGCGCGGGTCGGCAAAGAAGTCCTGCCAGCCCAAGTCGGCGGCGCGGATACCGTCGTCGAAGGTGTCGTATTTGAAGGTTTCGGCAACTTCAACCTGCGGTTGTTCGTATTTCGGGATCATGGTACAGGCGGACAGCGCGACGGCTGCGGCGACGGTACTCAATACCGTTTTGAATGTCTTTTTGTTCATAAGGATTCCTGGAGGTCGTCTGAAATCCGTGTTTCAGGTTTTCAGACGACCTTTTTGCTTAGTGCTTGTTGTCCGTATTTTGATCTTCGAGGGAAATCATGCCTGCTTCAGCAGCGTGTTTCACGGCCATTTCATGTTCGTGCGCGCTTTCCTTAAAGAATTTGCGCACGATGACATAAAAGAGCGGCACAAGGAACACGGACAAAATCGTACCGATCAACATGCCCCAGAACACAGTCGTACCGATAGCACGCTGGCTGGCAGAGCTGGCACCGCTGGCAACATACAGCGGAACCACGCCTAAAATGAAGGCAAACGAGGTCATGATAATCGGACGGAAACGCAAGTGTGCAGCGGCAAGCGCGGCTTCAATCGCGCTCTTACCCTGCGCTTGCAGGTCTTTGGCGAACTCGATAATCAAAATCGCGTTTTTCGCACTCAAACCCATCACCGTAACGAAACCGACTTGGAAGTAGATATCGTTGGCGTATGCCGGAATACTGCCCAGCAGCGCTTCAAACATATTGCGCCCCGTAACGCCCAATGCCGCGCCAATCAAGCCCAACGGAATCACAAGGATAACTGCCAACGGGATAGACCAGCTTTCGTACAAAGCAGCCAATACCAAGAATACAGCGGCAGCGGCCAATGCGTACAACACGACGGTTTGCGAGCCGCCTTTGGCCTCTTCACGAGACTGGCCGCCCCATTCCAGACTGTAACCGCCGCCCATGTCATCAACCATTTGCTGTACCGCAGCCATGGCCTGACCGGAAGATACGCCATTAACAGGCGAACCGGAAAGCTCCATTGCAGGATAACCATTGAAGCGGACGCTTTGTTCCATACCGTTTACCCAAGAAACAGTAGCAATGGTAGAAAGCGGTACGGCAACACCGGATTTATTCGGCACGGTCAAGTTCAGAATATCGGCAGGCTGCATACGGGCACTCGCATCAGCTTGTACCATCACGCGTTGCAGACGGCCTTGATTCGGGAAGTCGTTTACATAAGACGAACCCAAAGAAGAAGCCAAAGCAGTACGGATGTCAGAGAACGAAATACCTTGTGCAGCTGCGGCAGAGCGATTGATGTCGATTTTCAACTGCGGCGCATCTTCCAAACCGCTCGCACGAACGGTACTTGGGTTAAACAAACCGCTTTTGCGCATTTTGTCAATCAGCTCATTGCGCTTGGCCAACAATGCAGCATGGCCGCTGTTGTTACGGTCTTGCAGGTAAATCGTCAAGCCGGAACCTGTACCCAATTCCATAATGGCTGGAGGCACAATCGCCAAACCGAAACCGTCTTTCAGCGTAGCCATCATCATACCGGTCAACTTACCGGAAATAGAAGTCGCATCGCTGCCCGGAGCAGTACGTTCGCTCCAATCTTTCAGAATGACAAAGCCCAAAGCCATGTTTTGACCGGAGCCTGAAAAACTGAAGCCGGAAACGGTAATAATGTTCTCAATCTCAGGTATAGATTTTGCCAGTTGAGTGATTTGAGCCAAAGTTGCATCGGTACGCTCTTTGGTTGCACCGGCAGGCAATTGTACGCTCAACATCAAGTTACCTTGGTCTTCAGACGGCAAGAAGGAAGTCGGCAGACGCATAAACAGGAATACGCCCACAACAGTCAAACCAATATAGACAACCATCATGCGCAAAGTCTTGCGCAAGACTTTGGCAACCCAGCCTTCATAGCCGTGTGTCCAGTTGTCAAATTTTTTGTTAAACCAACCGAAGAAACCTTTTTTCTCTTCGTGATGACCCTTCTGAATCGGTTTGAGCATGGTGGCACACAATGCCGGAGTCAGCGTCAAAGCAAGGAATGCGGAGAAGCCGATCGATGCCGCAATGGTCAGGGCAAACTGTTTGTAAATGTTACCGGTTGCACCGCTAAACATCGCCAGCGGCACAAATACAGACATCAACACGGCAGTAATACCGATTACCGCACCGGAAATCTGACCCATCGCTTTTTTGGTTGCAGCCTTAGGCGACAGACCTTCGCTCGCCATAATACGCTCAACGTTTTCAACGACCACAATCGCGTCATCGACCACAATACCGATCACCAATACCATCGCAAACATGGTCAATACGTTAATCGACATACCCATGTATGAGATAAAGGCAAAACCGCCCAACAGGGAAATCGGTACAACAATGGTCGGAATCAGCGTATAGCGGATGTTTTGCAGGAAGAGATACATCACTAAGAATACCAAAACAATGGCTTCCAAAAGCGAATGGATCACTTTCTCAATCGAAATTTCCACAAATTTGGAAGTATCGTAAGGAACTTTCCAGCTCATGCCGTCTGGAAAATACTTCTGCAAAACCGCCATTTTTTCTTTTACTGCAGTCGCCGTTGCCAAAGCGTTACCGCTGTTAGACAGCATCACTGCCATACCGGTGGTGTTCACGCCGTTCAAGCGTGTAGAAGTAGAATAGTCCTGCATACCCAAGCTGACTTTGGCAACGTCTTTCAGATAGACGTTCGAGCCGTCAGTATTGGATACCAAAATGATGTTGCCGAACTCTTCAGCAGTGCTCAGCTGACCTTGCGCTGTAACGGTCGCCGAAATGGTCTGACCTGCAGCCGCCGGCAAAGAACCGATGGAGCCTGCTGAGATTTGAATGTTTTGTGTCGCAAGCGCATTGGTTACCGTTGCAAAAGACAGGTTGTAGTTTTGCAGTTTTTTCGGGTCAACCCAAATACGCATGGCGCGTTGCGCACCAAACAATTGTACCTGCCCTACCCCGTCGATACGCTGCAGTTCAGGAATGATATTGCGCTGGGCGTAATCGTTCATTTCCTCAATGGATTGCTTTTCAGAAGAAAGCATGACCACTTGCAAGAAGTTGGAACGCGCTTTAGATACGGTTACACCATATTGCTGTACGGTAGACGGCAATGTGGACAACACTTCCGACAATTTGTTCTGCACGTCCACCTGCGCCAAATCTTCATCGGTCTCAGGTGTAAACGTCAGACTGACGCTGCCGCTGCCGCTGGAATTGGCAGAAGTCGTCATATAGTCCAAACCTTCCACACCGTACATATTACGTTCGATAACGGCCAGTACGCTGTCTTCCATTACCTGAGCAGAAGCGCCCGGATAAGTAGCGCGCAAAGTAATGGTCGGTGCAGCAACGGACGGATATTGGGAAATCGGCAGTTTTTGAATGCCGAAAATACCCGCTGCGATGATAAAAATCGCAATCACCCATGCAAAAATGGGGCGGTCAATAAAAAACTTAGCCATGGATGCCTTCCTTATTTAGCCGCAGATGCCGGTTTGGCTTCAAAGGTCATCTGAACGTCTTTTTTCGCTTCGGAAGCAGCTTTCGGAGCAGCTCCGGCAGCAGATGCCGCCGCATTTTCAGGAGATGTCCATTCTTTAGGCGTTACCTTTTTCGCGCCACTCATGGCGGCGATACTGGTGCCGTCCACAACGACTTTGTCGCCGTCGTTCAGACCCGCAGTGATAATCCAGTTGGTTCCCTGCTGCTGGGTGACTGTTACCTCGCGCGGCTCCATTTCGCCTTTGGCGTTCACAATCGTTACAGTATCTTTCGTACCGCGCGTTACTGCCTGCTGCGGCACGACGAAGGCATTGTCGGCAGCCACTTGTTCCATCAAGACGCGCACATAAAGACCGGGCATCAGGATATTTTTGTCGTTCGGCACTGAAGCGCGCAGCGTGATTTGTCCGGTCGTTTCGTTAACAGACGGATCGGAGAACAGCAAACGGCCTTTATGAGGATAAACTTCGCCGTTGTCGAACTTGATGCCCACTTCAATCGCACCGTCCACGCCCGACAGCTTGCCCTCGGCAACCTGTTGGCGCAGCTTCATCACTTCGGTCGCAGATTGAGTGATGTTCACATACATAGGATTGGTTTGACGGATGGTCGCCAGAACGGTCGTATCACCCGCGTTCAACAGCGTACCTTCGGACACTTTAGACTGACCGATGAAACCTGAAATCGGTGCGGTAATGCGCGCCCTGTTCAGATTGATACCGGCAGATTTGATCGCCGCTTGCGCCGCTTTAACGCTTGCTTCGGCAGAACGTTTCGCCGTTACCGCCGCATCGTAGTCCTGTTTACTGATGGCATCGGCGGCAACCAGCGGCTTGTAACGCGCCAAGTCGGCATTGGCTTTGGCAAGGGTTGCCTGCGCGCTTGCCAACTGGGCGCGCGAGCTTTCCAGATTTGCTTCATAGGTGGAACTATCGATTTGGTAAAGCGGCTGTCCGGCGCGGACATAGCTGCCCTCTTGAAACAGGCGTTTTTGGATGATACCGCCGACTTGGGCGCGGACATCCGCGGTACGCAGCGACTCCAACCGACCCGGCAGCTCGGTCGTCAGCGCGACGGTTTCAGGATGGACGGTAACGACACCGACCACCGGTGGCGGAGCTTCTTTTTGTGCAGCTGCCTGCTGCCCTTTTCCATCTTTTGCACCTTGCGTCGCATCGGTGC
This sequence comes from Neisseria sp. HMSC03D10, assembly GCF_001807625.1. Lineage (NCBI taxonomy): Bacteria > Pseudomonadati > Pseudomonadota > Betaproteobacteria > Neisseriales > Neisseriaceae > Neisseria > Neisseria sp. HMSC03D10. Next base: position 6,233 of record NZ_KV789534.1, on the reverse strand, counting down.
CTTTGTTACACGCTGAAAGAGCCAACGCAGTAGCGGCAGCGATTGCCGCCATGCGCATCACCTTAGAAGCATAAGAAGCCATTACTTTTCCTATCTATATAATTGTTATGAGGGTTTACCCTATACTTTGTCATCATAGCCGATTTTTGGTTCCGAAACAACAATAACCTGCCTCAATATCCGGAGCAGGTCGTCTGAAAAATTATTTTATACTTGAGAGCCAATCTCAATTACAGGAGTCATTATACATACATGCTTGCATGGATACAAAGTATTTTTTATAATCCCCAACATTCCACTTAACTTGAAACAGGCATCATGCGGAAAACCAAAACCGAAGCCCTTAAAACCAAAGAACATCTCATGCTCGCCGCACTGGAAACCTTCTACCAAAAAGGCATCGCGCGCACTTCCCTCAACGAAATCGCCCAAGCCGCCGGCGTCACGCGCGGCGCTTTGTATTGGCATTTCAAAAACAAAGAAGACTTGTTCGACGCCCTCTTCCAGCGTATTTGCGACGACATCGAAAACTGTATGCATCAGGACGCGACCGATAGCGATGAACAAGAGTGGCCGCTTTTCCGCCGCACCTTGATGCACTTTTTCACGCGCCTGCAAACCAACGACATCCACTATAAATTCCACAGCATTTTGTTTTTAAAATGCGAACACACCGAGCAGAACGCCGCCGTCATCGACATTGCGGATAAACATCAATCGATTTGGCGCGAGAAAATTACCGAAGCCCTGACCAAATCCATCGCACAACATGCCTTATCCGAAGATTTGGATACCGACATGGCGGTCATCTTCATCAAATCGACGCTGGACGGCTTGATTTGGCGTTGGCTCTCGTCCGACAAAAGTTTCGACCTTGCCCAAACCGCACCGCGTATGATTGACATCCTCTTGGACAATCTGAAAAACCACCCGCAACTGCGTAAGCAAAAATAACGGACCGTACACAAAAGGTCGTCTGAAATCTTTTTCAGACGACCTTTCGGGTTTTATGGGGAGCCGGCTTTATTTTGCGCCGTAATTGGGTTGCAGCAGGGCGCAGGGTTGGCGTTCCCTGCGGCTGCGGCGACTGCGTCCGGCGATGGTGCCGCAGGCTACGCCGGGATCGGTTTTGTCGGCTTTTTGGGATTTGTCGCCGCGCTCGTTACGTTCATTGCGTTCGCTGCGGTTGTTCCGTTCGGAACGGTTTCTGTCGCTGCCGCGGCTGCGGGTTGGGGCGGCTTGGGTGTCTGCGGCGGTATCGCCGTCGGCATCTGCGCCCCACCAGTTCGGTTCGAAGCCTTCGATGCGTTCGACTGCCAAGTTATTGCCGGTCAGCTCTTTGATGGCTTCAAACATTTTTTGCTCGGTTTTGTCCATCAGGGAAATGGCGACGCCGTCCGCGCCCGCCCTGCCGGTGCGCCCGATGCGGTGGACGTAGTCTTCGGGCTGGGTCGGCAGTTCGTAGTTGATGACAAAGGGCAGCTCGGCGATATCCAGACCGCGTGCGGCGACGTCGGTGGCGACGAGGACGCGCAGGCTGCCTTCTTTGAAGGCGTTGAGGGTTTCGAGGCGGCTTTGCTGGGATTTGTCGCCGTGGATGGATTGGGCGGCAAGGTTGCGGCGTACGAGGTCGCGGGTGACTTGGTCGACGCTTTGTTTGGTTTTGCAGAATACGATGACTTGGTTCATCTGCAAATCGACAATCAGCCGCTCTAAGAGGTTGCGTTTTTTGAGCGCGTCAACGGCGATGATGTGCTGCTCGACATTGGCGCTGGTGGTGTTTTGCGCGGCGACTTCGACGATTTCGGGCGCGTTCATGAAGTCTTTGGCGAGTTTGCGGATGGGGGGCGCGAAGGTTGCGGAAAAGAGCAGGGTTTGACGTGGCTTGGGCAGCATCTGCATGATTTTGCGGATGTCGTCGATGAAACCCATATCGAGCATACGGTCGGCTTCGTCGAGGACGACGATTTCGACTTTGTTGAGGTTGATGTTTTTCTGTTTGACGTGGTCAAGCAGCCTGCCGACGGTAGCGACGACGATTTCGCAGCCGGCGCGCAGGTCGGCGGTTTGTTTGTCCATGTTGACGCCGCCGAAAAGGACGGTGTGCCGCAACGGCAGATTTTTGATGTAACCCTGCACGTTTTGGTCGATTTGGTCGGCAAGTTCGCGCGTCGGGGTCAATACGAGCATACGCACGGGGTGCATCGCGGGCGAGGTACTGGAAGTGGCGTAGCGTTTGAGGCGTTCCAGGCTGGGCAGCATGAAGGCGGCGGTTTTGCCTGTGCCGGTTTGGGCGGCGGCGAGCAAGTCGTGGCCGGCGAGTGCTTTGGGGATGGCGGCGGCTTGGATGGGCGTCGGGTTTTCGTAACCTTGTTCGGTCAGCGCGGAAACGATTTCGCTGCCAAGCCCGAGTGAGGCGAATGGATTCATGGCGGTATCTTTCTGTCCGGACGGGATGCGGAATGCCGCATGGGGTCGTCTGAAACGGGAGGATGTTTTGATTGTGTGTTCGATAGGATGCCGCCGGCAAAGTGTGCGGCCGGTTTACGGCAAACCGCAGAAGTGGGGATGTGGTCTCTGCGGTATGGAAAGGTAAGCGCGATTATGCCATAAAACCCTTGCGCCGCCCAACGGCAGGCGGTCGGGGCGTTGGGATTGGGCGGTGTTGCCGGAGTGGAAAGGGGATTTTTTACATTGCCATGCCGGCGGCGTTTATGTCCCTTAAATTTTTGAAACCGCTTATCATTTCCTGACGGCATTTACTGTCATAGTTCAAACTTATCGAAACCTTTCATATGTAAATGAAACTAAATCGTACTAATGGGACTCTGTTTTGGGACAGACGCAAATTTGCGCTGTAAACCATCAATCACAATAGGAATATACGACATGAAAACTTTATTGATCGCCGTTGCCGCTGCAAGTCTGATGCTGGGTGCCTGCTCTAGCAGCAAAACTTCTGAAGAAGCAAAAACCCCTAGCGTAAGCGTTGAAGAAGCAATTGCTCAATGTCAACAAGCTTCCGGTGCCAACCAAGACCGCGCCGTGTTCGATGCATGTATGAAAGACAAAGGCTACCAACGCAGCGCCGCTGAAGGCGCAGCCGCAGCCGCTGCTTCTGCACCTGCCGCACAATAAGCACAGCTAGGAATTATTGATGTATCACCCGATCTGTTCGGGGTCATACATCAACAATTTCTCGCCATGCTTGTTCCGCCTGATTCCATTCACTCCCGGAAGGTAGGGCGGGCGCAAACGGAAAGGTCGTCTGAAAACTGTTTTCAGACGACCTTTCCGTTTGTTTTATCCGGCGGATTCGGTTATTACAAGGCGCGGTCGAAATACAGTGGCACACCCGATGCTTCGCTCATGCGCAGCAGATAATCCATAATCTTTTGCGGCCACTCGACACCGCGCACGACGGTCAGGTTGCGCAATATCGGGAACACCAATATGTCTTCCATGCCGATTTCGCCGTTCAAACCTGCGCCGCTTTCAGCCATCAGCGTTGCCAGTTCTGCCAAATCCTCGTGCAGCCGTTCCACATATTGACCGGTTTTCTCCAAATTGGCGGCGAAGCTGCCGATGGTTTTCTCTTTTTTGTCCGTGAAATATTTCACCGCTTCCGGCGTTTCAAATTCGGGCAGCTCAAGTTTGATCACGCGCGGCTGGACGAGTTTCAGGTTGTATTCGCCCACTTTGTCCAACCATGCCTGGATTTCGGGGCGGGTTTCATCTTTCAGACGACCCTCGCGGTCAAGATAGCGGACAACGTCCAAACTCTCGCCCATAAACGAACCGTCTTCTTTTTGCAGGATGGGCACTTGTTTCGCGCCAATCATGCCGATCGGCGTTGCCTCGTCGTCGTTTGCCAGGATGACTTCTTCAACGTCCGCGCCAAACAGTCCCGCCGCCATCCGCGCACGCACGCAAAACGGGCAATGGTCGTAGTAATACAGTTTCATTAAAAATCCTCCGAAAATGGGTTTGATTGGGCAAAGGCCGTCTGAATGCCTCACGCAAAAGGATTATCCTGCCAAATATCTTTGGAAGCCATATCTGATAACGTGTTTATACAGCCGGGATATATGCAGTATTTTCTCCGGGCAGTATAACCGATGTTGAAATTTCCGTCGGATACACGACATCAGCGGCTGTCTCTGCTGAAATTTCACCTGCCAACTCATTGTAAATTCCTTTGTCGTTTTGGAAATCAATATCGGCAACCTTGCGCCTTTCCCCGTTTTCCAAAACCACTTCTGATTCAAATAATATTTTATTATCGGCTTCATCTTTCAGATTGATTTCTGCAAAATCCAAAGAGATCGACTGGATATCCCAGTCGGACAATAGAGAAAGCTCTCCTTCCTCCGTTTTCCCGTTACCGTTTTCGTCATGCCAGATTCTTAGCTCGCCCCACAATTCATCATATTGATTAATGATATTATTATTGTCGCTGTCCAAATCTTTCAAAGCTTCTACGCCGTTTTCTGCGCGCTTGCCGTCAGACATAACTGTTGCCTCACCAAACATCTCCGTTCCGTCGTTTACCATGCCGTCTCCATTTTTATCCCAAACCAAAAAACCGCTGCCTTTTTTGAGCCAAGCCGTCTGTTCGGCCATCCCGTCGCCATCCATATCAAAACTCACTCCATCCTCCACCGAAGTCGTGAGCAACTCTTCTCCATACAGCTCGATAGCAAGAGGAGTATGGTAATTTTTGGCAATTTGGTCAAAATTCTGCTGAAGATTATCCACTCCGCCCTGCAAATCAAGTGAAATATTGGCTTTGTTCAGTAAATCCTGCAAAGCTTTCAAAGCTTCGTTTTCATTATGAATTTCTTTGCCTTTTCCTGATGCCTGTTCGGATTTTTGCTGTTCGACCAAAGCAGCCAAGCGGTTCACTGCATTGGAATGAAGCCTACTGGCTGAAGTAATTAGTGCCGCATACGCACTTTTTGAGTAATTTACTAAATTATCGTTGAAGCTGACACTCTTGCCCGCGCTGCCGATACCGAATTCAATCGCCCCCTGCTTTCCGCCTGAAGAATAATATAACGCTGTTCTTGCAGCCGTCGTTACCGTACCGTCTGCCAAACGGCTGTTGGCAGGTACAAATACCACCATCAGCGTAGGATTTCCACGCGCCATCATCGGCATCAGACTAAGCGGCATATTTGGATCGGTTTTCTGAAAGCGAACCCGCTCGTCACCTACGCCAAACAGTCTGCTGGGATGGTCAGGCGCTGCTTCATCCATTCCTGATTGCAGAATTTTTTGCTTTTCGGCCGGAGTTTTACCGTTTAGCAGGTTTGGATTGGTTTCCTCAAGGAATATAGATTTCGCCCATGTCCAATAAGTATGGCTGGGCTGGCCGCTGGGGTTTTGGGTTTTCATTTTATGGGCAAAATAATCAACAGCCTGTTGCTGGTTCATCGCCTTGATTGCTGCCGTATCCGATCCGTATTTGGTTTCTTTGGGATTGTTCCGCAAATCAAACTGAAAACGGTTGTATTCGGCTTTTCCTTCTTCATACAAAAAACGGCGGGCATACTCATTTGCAGTAAGGTTTTTTGTTGGATTTCTCTCATCAGCAAGATCTAGTCTATAAAGAGTATCAGAAATACCATGCTCGATTTCATGGGCATAATCAGAAGCCGTAAGATAATCTTTTCCAAATACCATCTCACGGTATTCAATGTCTCCTTTTAATTTTCTCGTTGTATAAGTGGCTGGAACATGATGATCGACACGAATACTTGATAGCCCCCATTTATTGATAAAAATATGAGTCTTTTGCATAATAACATTATCCCGCATGATGCTATCAATCTCCTTTTTAGGCATGCCCATGCGAATAAAATGCTGCCGGATTTGTGCATTTTGAACTGTTGCCATAATAATTCTCCTATTAATTGTTTGAGTAAATTTTTAATTTTAATTGGTGATAAAATAATTTTTTTCATATTGAATATAAGATATTTCCTTGCTACATCTCATATTTTCTTGGTTATCATGCATAAAGTATAGAGATACACTATCTTTAATAGACAATCTTGCATGAAAATCCTTAATATGACCGTTGTTGTCAATAGCCTCTAATGATTTTTCAAAACTTACAGCAGAATCAGAACAAAGTATAGGCCTAAACATTGGATGCAAAGCAATTCTTGGCAGGGGCAAATCCTCGGGATAACGGTTGTCAGGAAACAGCGAACGGTAATGCTTTAAAT
>NZ_KV789533.1:0-526 GCF_001807625.1 Neisseria sp. HMSC03D10 | reverse complement strand
GTCAGGAAACAGCGAACGGTAATGCTTTAAATAATCAGGCGTTGCTTCGATTTCTAAAAAAGTGCTGCCGTCGTAGTCGGTCTGATGCACTACCGTAAAGCCGTCGGTCGGCCGTTTTAGCTTACGCCGCCTGTGTTTGAGCCATTTCTGCCGCTCTGCCTTGTCTTTCCATCTGAGTACCGCCTGTTTTTCTCCGTCAGGCCGCAAACGGCCGGAAAGCCGCAGATAGCGCCGGTACACGGGAATCTGCCACTTTTTCGCTAAATCTTCAGGCGGCATATCAAGCAAACAGGCACTATGCACCGTGCCTGCCATCTGCCTGAACAAACTCTCGAAGCTATTTACAGGATAAAGCTGCTCGCAGCCCGTTGCGTCATCCGCATATGCTTGAGAAACAGAGACCGTCTGAATGCCGCTATCGGCATGAGACAAAATGGGCAGCAACATGGCCGGCCACAACAAAGCAGCTAAAAATTTCACACTCATCTCCTTCTTGATAAAAATTATTACTTGCATTGATATTATT
>NZ_KV789532.1:85204-89075 GCF_001807625.1 Neisseria sp. HMSC03D10 | reverse complement strand
GGGGGAAAGGCTTTTTTGCAAAGGTCTCGGTTTATTTGTCTATAACAACAAGCACTCATAAAATTCCAGTCAACACAAAAAGGTCGTCTGAAACCCGAATCCGGATTTCAGACGACCTTTTTTTCTACATCAATAAACAATGTTCAGCAGGCAATCAATAGAAGCCTTCGCGCTCTTCGCGGGTGGAAATGTAGATGTTTTTCACCTGCGTGTACGCGGCGAGCATCATTTTGTGGGTTTCGCGGCCGATACCTGAAGTTTTGTAGCCGCCGAACGGTGCGCCTGCGGGCAGGCGGTTGTAGCAGTTCACCCAGACGCGGCCGGTTTCCAGTGCGTTGGAAACGCGCAGGCAGCGGTTGATGTCTTTGCTCCAAACTGCACCGCCCAGGCCGTATTCGCTGTCATTGGCCATTTTGATGACTTCTTCTTCGGTTTTGAATTTAATCACGGTGGCAACCGGGCCGAAGATTTCTTCTTGGGCAACGCGGGCGTTGTTGCTGTCGGCTTCAATCAAGGTCGGTTCGACAAATTCGCCTTTGCCCAACTCGCCTTCGATTTTCTTACCGCCGGTGATGATGCGGCAACCTTCCTGTTCGCCGATTTTGACGTATTTCAAAATGGTTTCGAGCTGACCGGCGTTGACTTGCGAACCCATTTGGGTGTCGTCTTCCCAAGGCAGGCCGACTTTGATTTTTTTAAACTCTTCCGCCAAGGCGTTGACGAATTTGTCGTAAATGCCTTCCTGAACGAAGATGCGCGAACCGGCGCAGCACACTTGGCCTTGGTTGAACAAAATACCTTTTTGCGCGCCTTCGAGGGCTTTGTCAAAAGGCATGTCGTCAAAGAAGATGTTGGCGGATTTGCCGCCCAGCTCCAAGGTAGCGGGAATCAGCATTTCGGCGGCGGCGATGCCGATGTGGCGGCCGATTTCGGTCGAACCGGTAAAGGCCAGTTTGTTGAAGCCTTTGTGGTGCAGCATGTATTCGCCGGATTTAGAACCGCGACCGGTGATGATGTTCAACACGCCTTTAGGCAGCAAGTGGTTGATTTTTTGGGCGAACGACAACAGACTCAGCGAAGTGCTGGAAGACGGGTGGATAACGATGGTACAGCCTGCGGCAAGTGCGGGCGCGATTTTCCAAGCCGCCATTAGGAAGGGAAAGTTCCACGGAATGATCTGACCGACGACGCCGATGGGTTCGCGCAGGACGATAGACAGGTCTTCGGAGTCAAGCTGGGTGGCAGTGCCTTCTTCGCCGCGGATCACGCTGGCAAAGTAGCGGAAATGGTCGGAAGCCAGCGGGATGTCGGCGGCGCGGGTTTCGCGGATAGGTTTGCCGTTGTCCAGCGTTTCCTGCAAGGCGAACAATTCCAAGTTTTCGTCAATCACATCGGCGATTTTGTTGAGTATGGCGGCGCGTTCGGTGGTGGTGGTTTTGCGCCATGTTTTGAACGCTTCTTGGGCGGCGGCGACGGCGGCATCCACATCGGCGTCGGTCGCGTCGGTGAATTTCGCCAATACTTCGCCGTTGGCGGGATTGTACGAATCCAAAAGCGCGCCGGGTTTCGTCCACACGCCGTTAATCAACAGGCCGTACTCTTTATCAAACACATTTAAATCTTTTGCCATGATGCTGTCTCCTTAGTTGTCTTTCTTAGGTTTTGGACGTTCCTCAAACGTCATCTGAAAACAGGATAATATTTTTTCTCTTTCAGTTCAAGCACTAAAAATGATAACGTTCTCAAAATTCCAAATATGTAATTTTCTAAAATAGGGAATTTAAGCCGATAAGATTTGACCCCGTATGGGAATGAAGCATGTTTGTTAATATATTTAAATTTTTCAGACAACCTTTTTTACATGATATGTGTAAGAATTTTTCAGCGGCTTGGTGGGTATATTTTCAGGTAGGTAAGATGTTATGGTATAACATTTTATTCCTTATTTTTCAAAAAGATAGGGTGTTGACACGGCGAAATGAAGGGGAGTATTCTCGTTTACAGGGGGTTTACCTCCTACCCGACCTTTTACGGATTTCTTACGAATGCCAAGGAGAACACCATGAAGATGCAAGCAGTTGTTGTGAATCAAAATGTAGCAGGCGATGTAGAAGTTGTAGAACGCGAACTGCGCCCGTTGGAATACGGCGAGGCGTTGGTTGAAGTCGAATATTGCGGCGTGTGCCATACCGACTTGCACGTTGCGGCAGGCGACTACGGCGAAAAACCGGGCCGCGTGTTGGGACACGAAGGCATCGGCATCGTCAAAGAAGTCGCTCCGGGCGCGAATGCCCTGAAAGTCGGCGACCGCGTCAGCATCGCATGGTTGTTCCAAAGCTGCGGTTCGTGCGAATACTGTAATACCGGCCGTGAAACCTTGTGCCGTTCCGTATTGAACGCAGGCTACACCGCCGACGGCGGCATGGCGACCCACTGTATCGTCGATGCAGACTACGCCGTCAAAGTACCCGACGGCCTCGATCCTGCACAAGCTTCCAGCATCACCTGCGCCGGCGTAACCACTTACAAAGGCGTGAAAGTTTCCGGCGTGCGTCCGGGACAATGGATTGCCGTTTACGGCGCGGGCGGTTTGGGCAACTTGGGTGTCCAATACGCGAAAAAAGTATTCGGCGCACACGTCGTCGCCATCGACATCAACGATGAAAAACTGGCATTCGCTAAAGAAAGCGGCGCAGATTTAGTCATCAACGCCGCCAAAGAAGACGCTGCCAAAGTGATTCAGGAAAAAACCGGCGGCGCACATGCAGCCGTTGTTACCGCCGTATCTGCCGCCGCGTTCAACTCTGCCGTGGACTGCGTCCGCGCAGGCGGTCGCGTCGTTGCCATCGGTCTGCCGCCCGAATCTATGGACCTGTCCATCCCGCGTCTGGTCTTGGACGGCATCGAAGTAGTCGGCTCACTGGTCGGTACGCGCAAAGACTTGGAAGAAGCCTTCCAATTCGGCGCAGAAGGCCTGGTCGTACCGAAAGTCCAACTACGCGCCTTGGACGAAGCGCCAGCAATCTTCCAAGAAATGCGCGAAGGCAAAATCACCGGCCGCATGGTTATCGACATGAAAAAAGAATGCGGCTGCGGTCATCATTAATTTGATGTAGGCAGTTGACTAAAAAGGTCGTCTGAAACCTTGTTTTGGGGTTTCAGACGACCTTTTGATAAGAACTTCAGACAGGATTATTCGATGATTTCGGTGAAGACGACGGTTTTGCCGCCGCGGGTAAGCGTGGCGAAGCCGTCCTGAAGCTGCCATATTGTGCTTGCATTGCGGTATTCCGTGGTTTTGGTCATCGAATGGGTTTGCGTCAGTTTTTCGACCGTACTTCCCTGACGCAGTTCGACCGTCATCGGGCTGTTGCTGTTGACGTAGATGGCGGAGATGCGGCTGCCGTCGGCGGCTTGGTAGCGGATGGCGTTGTTTTGCGCTTCGGCGACGACGGCGAGAGGGGCATCGGGGCGAACGGCTTTATACGAACCGCAGGCGGTACACAGTCCGAGCAACAGCAGGAGGGCGTATCTCTTCATAGCGTCTCAATAATGGTGGTGGGGAATGTGGCCTTCGAGATGGTAACGCGTCCCGCAGTAGGGGCATTCGATGTCGCTGTCGGACTGAATCGGGAGGAAGACGCGCGGATGACCGTTCCAAGTTTCGTGGTTGGGGCCGGAGCAGTGCAGCGGCAGGTCTTTGGGGTAGATAATGACGGTTTCGGTGTTTGCGTTCATGATTTTTCCTTGGTAAGTCCGACCTTATTGTACGATATATCGCCTGTTTGTGCAGCGCAAAAGGTCGTCTGAAAATGGGTTTTGGTTTGATAATGCTTTGGTTATATAGTGGATTAAATTTAAATCAGGACAA
>NZ_KV789532.1:61970-85184 GCF_001807625.1 Neisseria sp. HMSC03D10 | reverse complement strand
GCTAAGGCGAGGCAACGCCGTACCGGTTTAAAATTAATCCACTATAATGCGGTTTTTATGATGAATCGGCTTTAAATCCACTTTATTTTCAAACGGGCTTTAACATGACGACACTTTTTCGGCAGGATGATTTGAACCCTCAAGACGCCGCAGAATTTCTCTACACATTGAGCGCGGCGTATTTGGATTATACGGATGCGGCAGGCGATGAGGAAATGCGGTGTTTGAACGACGAGCAGCACACGCTGACGGCTTACTGCTATTTGGACAGCCAAGTGCAGGAGGGCGGCTTTGTGCAACTGATTGCGGCGGGTTATGGCGAATATGTGTTCCATAACCCCGTCGCCGACAGCCTGCGCCGCTGGCGGATTAAACCGACGCCTAAGATTTTGGATAAGGCGAAGACTTTATACGGGCGGGACGGCGCAAAAATCGAGGAAATGGCGGACAGCGGGGCATCTTTGGATGAGATTCGTGCTAAGTTTCCCGATTTTGAGGAATTGGACGGCGAATATTACGAAATCGCGGACGACGATATGGCGGCGGCTGTGGCGTATGTGTTGGCAAATTGGGGCAAGTTTGCGGAGATTGCGGATTGATGTGCGCGGTATGCTTTTGATTTTCCGCATCAGAATGAAACTAAGAGAAAAAAATCGAAATGAAAAGGTCGTCTGAAAAGGATTAAACGCCGAAACTGAATTGCTGGAGCTGTTGCAAAACCTGTCTGGATTTAATGCCTTCGGGCAGGAGGTTGTCAATCAGCAGGCGCGTGATTTTTAGCGACTGTCCGAGACTTTCGGGGTGGGTGAAATCGCCTTCGCGCAACTGAATCAAGATGTCGCCGCTGACGGCAACACCATGGTTGCGCGGATTGAAGCGTTCAGCTTCTTCGATCGGGACAACCGCGTTTTCAGGCGTCAGCCAGTAGGTTTCTTCGGCGCGGATTTCTTCGCCGTTGCCATCGTGGAACAAATCGGGCGCGAATCCCAAGCGACTGAGTAAAGTCCATTCAAAGCGTCGCAGCGCGGCGGTATGGCTGCGTTCGCCGCATACCGCCCGCATGACCGCTTCCAGCGCGTCGTAAAGCTCGGGTATCGGGTCTTCGCGAGCCGTCAGCTTAAGTATCAGTTCGTTGATATATAAGCCGCTGAACAAAGCCCTGCCTTGCGGTTGCGGCCAGCCGCCTATCCACTCTGCACGATGCAGCGTTTTCAACTCTTGCGAACCGTACCAAGAGGCGCTGACCGGTACAAACGGCACCAACACGCCGCGCAACTCGCTCTGCCGCTTGCGCGCACTTCTCGCCAGTAAAGCCACGCGCCCGTAACGGCGGCTGAACACTTCCACCCACAAACTGCTCTCGCGCCAAGGGGCGGAAGCAAGCAGGAAGACGGGTTCGTGGTTGATGCGCTGGTTGGTCATGGGCAGTTGGCGTTGCTGGGGAATGGTGGAAGAGGGCGGTTGATTGTATGGTTGTATTTTACCAAAGCGGGCAGGGGTCGTCTGAAAATATTGGACGGGTGTCTATTTGTCAAACCGATAATTCGAAGGTCGTCTGAAACTGCTTTTTGGCGTTTCAGACGACCTTTATTTGCTTTGCGGCGCGGGTTTAGCGGAAGAAGTCGCCCATGCCTGCTGGCAAGCCTTGGGTGAATGCGCCCATGGTTTTGTTGGTGGTTTCTTCGGCTTTTTCAGAAGCGGCATTGATGGCGGCGAGCACCAAATCTTCGAGCATTTCTTTGTCGTCTGCGGCTTCTTGAATCAGGTCGGGGCTGATTTCGAGTTTGCGGACGACGTGGGAACAGGTCATCACGACTTTAACCAAGCCGTTGCCTGCTTCGCCTTCTACTTCGGTCTCGGCAAGTTTCGCTTGCGCTTTTTTCATGTTTTCCTGCATTTGCTGCGCCTGTTTCATCAGGCCGCCTAATCCGGCTTTTCCGAACATATTTAAAACTCCTGTGGTTGAATCGTTAAGGTTATGGGGTCATACCGTTTGGTGTGGAAGGGTCGTCTGAAAGCGGGTTGATGGTTTTCAGACGACCTGAATGTTTATGTATCCGAAGGGAAACGGAAGTTTTCGATGCCGTTATTCCGCCTGCTCCGCCAGTTCCAAAGAATCGGGCTGCCATTGGGCTTCGAAAACTTTTAAAACCTGACGCGCGGTTTCGTCGGCTTCGAGCAAATCCTGCGCCTGCTGTCTGCCTTCAAGCTGGAGGCGTTGGCGGCGCATGGTCGGGGTTTCCCAACCCGCGTCGTCGCGCCACGGTTCGGTTTGCAATTTCAACGGCAGGCCGTAGGCTTCGGCAAGCGTGTTTTTGATTTTGTCGAGCCGCTCTTTGTTGGCGGTGGCGCGGGCTTCGTCAGTCAGCGACAGCATTATAAGATGGCTGTCTGCGTCGTAGTGCGTCCATGCTGCGTGTTGCGCCAGCATTTGCGCGGCGCCGAGCTTGCGGGCGAAATGTCGGACGATTGCCGCCCAGTTTTCGGTGGAAAAATCGGGCAGCGGGGCGAACTGCGTGTCTTCTTCGTCGTCGCCGTCTTCTTCGGCTTCCGATTCTGCTTCTGCCGTATCGGCAGGGACGGCGTGCTCCCAGTCCGGCGGCGGTGGCATTTCAGCGCTGTCTGCTACGGGATAGTCATGCTCGGGCGAACCGTAATCGTAGAAAGGCTCTGCGGAAGCTTCATGCGCAAACGATTCTGCATCCACGGCTTCTTCAATCGGGGTCGTCTGAATGGGGTTTTCAGACGACGTCTCAGATAAGAAAGTCTCGGTGTCGTTGTTTGCTGCCCCGTAATCGGAAACTTGATTTTCAGACGACGTTTCGGCTTGAGAGGTCGTCTGAAACGGCGTTTCTGCTTCGTTTGCGGACGGAGTGTTTGTCTCTGCTGCGTCAGAGGTCGTCTGAACGCTCGCATCCGCCGTTTGCGCAGGCGTGTCCGATACGGTTTCCACATCGCTCGGCGCGTCTTCCCAAGGTGGAACGTCGTTGTTTCCTTGAGTCGAAACCGGTTCGGCAACCTTGTTTTCAGACGACGTGGCAAGCGCAGGGGTCGTCTGAACGGGCGGTTTGGCGGCTTCAGACTGGGGAAGTTGCAAAGGCTTTTTTGCGGTACGGACACCCGTTTCGGCAGAATGCAGCTCAGTATTTTCGATATGTCCGCCAACGTCGTGCGCATCCGCTGCCAGCGGCGCAAACGCAAGCATACGTAGCAGGGTCATGACGAAGCCGGCGTATTCGTCGGGCGCAAGGCTCAAATCCTGTTTGCCGTGGATAGTGCATTGATAATAAAGCTGGATTTGTTCGCCGCTGAGTGCCTGGCTCAGTTGCAACAGGGTTTCGCGCTCAGGGTCGTCGTGTGCCAAAGCGGAAGGAACCGCCTGTATCAAGGCGAGGCGTTGCAACAGCATGGCAAGTTCGCTCAACGCGCTGTCAAAGCCGATGGCGCGCGCCGCCATTTCCTGCGCTTTCGCCAGCAGGGCTTCGCCGTCTTGGTTGACGATGCCCGCCAGCAGTTCGTACAGATATTGCTTGTCCACCGCGCCTATCATTTGGCGGACGTCTTGTTCGGCAACGCTGCCCGAACCCATGGCAATGGCTTGGTCGAGCAGGCTCAGGGCATCGCGCATCGAGCCTGCGGCGGCACGGCCTAAAAGTTGCAGGGCGGCGGGTTCGTAGGCGATGTTTTCGTTGTTTAAAACATGGGCAAGGTGGTCGGCAACCTGTTGCGAAGTCATGTTGCGCAAGACAAATTGCAGGCAGCGGCTCAAAACGGTAATGGGGACTTTGTGCGGATCGGTGGTCGCAAGGATGAATTTGACGTGTTCGGGCGGCTCTTCCAGCGTTTTCAGCATGGCGTTGAACGCGCTTTTAGAGAGCATATGCACTTCGTCGATGATATAGACTTTGTATTTGCCGGCGGTCGGCGCGTATTGGGCGTTTTCCAATACTTCGCGGATGTTGTCGATGCCGGTATTGGAGGCGGCGTCGATTTCCAGCAGGTCAACGTAGCGTCCGGTGTCGATTTGCGTACAGCTTTGGCACACGCCGCAAGGCTCGCCGTGTTGCGCGTTTTCACAGTTCAGGCTTTTCGCCAGAATACGGGCGATGGTGGTTTTCCCCACCCCGCGCGTACCGGTCAACAGGTAGGCATGGTGCAGGCGGCCTTCATCCAGCGCGTTGCGCAAGGCTTTGACGACGTGTTCCTGACCGACTAAGTCGGCAAAGGTTTTCGGACGCCATTTGCGGGCAAGAACTTGATAAGCCATAAGGTTTTCTCTGCTGGAAATAAATCGGAAGGTCGTCTGAAAAGTGGTTGAACGCCTTTCAGACGACCTTGGAAGATGACGGGTATTTTAGCATTTTTTTGATTTTTATTAAGGATTTTCTGTCTGCATATCGGGAAAGGCGCGTGTATAATCGTTAGAATATTACAAAATCTAAAATATCTTGAAGAACAAATCACTATGTCTGAAATCATCTTACGAAACCATTCCGCATCCATGCAGATAAACACCCTGGGCGCATATGTGGACAACTTGGTTTTACACGGTCGGAAAGTGTTATTCCCGAAAACCACCGTCCAAGTCGGTACTGACACAAAATTACGCGGCGGGATGCACGTCTGCCTGCCGCAGTTTGGGCCGGACAGTAAAAACCATTTGGCGCAACACGGTTTCGGCAGAACCTCTACTTGGCAAATCCGTTATCAAAACGAATCGGATGTCGGCTTGAGATTGATCAGCACGGCAAAGGGCTACGAAAACGTCGAATGGCTGCTGGATTACAGCCTGCCAAACGAAAACGAAGCAGTCGCTACATTGACCGTCTGCAATTACGGCGACGCGCCCGTGCGCACTTCGCCCGGTTTCCATCCCTATTTCCCCGTCGTCGGCACCCAATTCGATTTCAACGGCGCGCCCTACGACGCCGACTATATTGCACACACGGAATTTGTTGCCTCGCCGTCGGATACACATGTTGCGTTTGACGGACTGAAACTCGACATCCGAACACAAAACCTGCCCGTTTATGCGCTTTGGAGCGACCGAAACGGACAATACACCTGCGCAGAGCCTACCGCCGAAGGCAACGCCTTTTTATCGCCTGCGCGCGGTGGGCAGTTTGTATCGGGACATGGCAAAAAGCGTTACGGCATGAAAATCCGTTTGATTGCTTGAATTTGGAGTGGATTTGTTTCAGGCCCTCAAATAAAAAACCACCTTGGAGAAGGTGGTTTTTGAACATTACAAACCGTTGTTGTTGATTGCATTGGCAATATCACGCACGGCGGTAACATACATCCGGCTGTTGTTATACTGCCAAACCGTATAGAAATTATTCAGACCGAGATAATATTCAAATACGCCCGGACTGGTTTCCAAGCTGAACAAAACGGCTTTCTCATTGTCGGCAACCGCTTTTTGCGGAACCACACCCATTGCTTTGAAATCCGCAACGGTACGATTCAATGCGGTTTTTTCATCAATGATGGCTTTTAAATCAGGCGTAATCGTCAGATTGACGGGAACAATCATTTTGCCGCCTGTTTTCCAACCGTGCTGCTTCATATAATTGGCAACAGAAGCGGCAACGTCGCCGATATTGTTCCAAATATCGCGGTGTCCGTCGCCATCATAATCGACCGCCCATTTGCGATAGCTCGAAGGCATGAATTGCGGCATCCCCATTGCGCCCGCATAGCTGCCTTTGAAGTCAAAAACGTTCTCTTTTTCTTCTTTCGCCATCAGCAAAAGCTCAATCAGCTCGTTTTGGAAAAACTCGGCGCGACGCGGATAATCAAAACCCAAGGTACTCAAAGCATCGGCAACGCGGAAGCTGCCCGTGTTTTTACCGTAGTTGGTTTCAATGCCGATAATCGCTACAATCAACTCGGCAGGTACACCGTATTTGCGTGCTACATCATCGATAACGGCACGGTTGGCGGCGTAAAACTGTTTGCCGCCGTTAAATTTCGTCGCGCCGGAGTTGCCCGTGCGGAATTCATACCAAGGGCGAGAAGTTGACGGGCGGTACATGATATTGATGATATTGCCCTTGTAAACCACGCCATTGAAAAAGTTTTGCAGCTCGGCTTCTGTAAACTGCTTTTTCGCCGCTTCATAACGGATAAACTGGCGGACATTGGTATTGGCATTAAAGCCGCTGCTGGCAACCGATTCCGCAGCAGAATCAAAAGCAGGACGCTGGTTTTTGCTTTGATTGATCGGCTCAACCGTTTTAGCAGACTCAACGTTTGTTTTGGTTGTATTGCAAGCAACAAGCAGCAACGCAGTTGATATCGCAAGAGAAGGAATAAGTTTTTTCATATCTGGATTTATAGTCACTAAGGAAGCAGTCTTAATTATGCAAAAAGGTCGTCTGAAAGACGGTAGGAATATACATTCCATTCCCTTTCAGACGACCTTTTAAGACTGTCTATTACTCGGCAGCCGCAACAACAGCAACGGTAATCGCAGCAACAGCGTCAGTGTGCAGAGCCACTTCAACTTCGTACTCGCCTACGGCTTTCAGAGGGCCGTTAGGCAGGCGGACGTTGGATTTTGCAGCTTCAACGCCTGAAGCAACAATCGCAGCAGCGATGTCGGCATTGGTAACGGAACCGAACAGACGACCGTCCACACCGGCTTTTTGAGCGATAGTGATGGTTTGACCGTCCAGTTTTTCTTGACGTGCTTTAGCATCGGCCAAGATTTCGGCTTGTTTGGCTTCCAATTCGGCACGGCGTGCTTCGAATTCTTTCATGTTGGCTTCAGTAGCGCGTTTGGCTTTGCCGGCAGGAATCAGGAAGTTGCGGGCGTAACCGTTTTTCACGGTAACGATGTCACCCAGGTTGCCCAAACCGCCGATTTTCTCTAACAGAATAATTTGCATGATTTAAACTCCAAAATTATTTGTGTTGATCGGTGTAAGGCAACAGAGCCAAGAAGCGGGCGCGTTTGACTGCAGTAGCCAATTGGCGTTGGTAATGCGCTTTGGTGCCAGTGATGCGGGCAGGGATGATTTTGCCGTTTTCAGAAATGAAGTCTTTCAGCAGATCAACTTGTTTGTAATCGACTTCTTGGATTTTTTCAGCCGTAAAGCGGCAGAATTTTCTACGTTTGAATGATTGACGAGCCATTGTCGTTTAACCTTTATATTCTTTAATGTTCTGTATGCGGAGTATCGGCCTTGGGAAGCGTTTGCTTCGCTGTGCGAGAAAGCCTTCTGCTTCAACCATCGTATCTTGCCGATACTGCCATTCTTCAGCCTGCTTACCTAAAATACGTGCGGGAATTTCAAAACTGACCAAGCATTTTTGCCCGTTTTCTTCCTGCCAAGATTCATGCTTTAACATAATATCCAAAACAGGGATTCCTGCCGGCGTATATCTCAAGGATTCAACCTTGTAAATCAGGGCGGTAAGCTTTGTAAGATTATCCAATCTTATTCAGCTGCTGCAACTTCTTCAGCCGCACCGTTCAGCAAGTTTTTTGCTTTTTCGCCGCTCAGCATAGGAGAGGCTTCGGTTACAGCATGTTTTGTTTTGATGGTCAGATGGCGCAGTACGGCATCGTTAAAGCGGAAAGCGGTTTCCAGCTCTTCAACTACTTCAGGAGTAGTTTCGATGTTCATCAAAACATAGTGTGCTTTGTGGATTTTGTTAATCGGGTAAGCCAGTTGACGGCGGCCCCAGTCTTCCAAGCGGTGGATTTTGCCGCCGGCTTCGGCAATCATGGTTTTGTAACGTTCAACCATAGCAGGCACTTGCTCGCTTTGATCAGGATGAACGATAAACACGATCTCATAATGACGCATGTTATCTCCTTATGGATGATTAAATACAGCCTTTTGCCATGCGAAAGCAAAAGGCAAGGTTTGACAAAACGATGGATTCTATCCCATTCTTGCTTTTTCTGCAATGGATGATATGTAAGAAAGGGGTTTTTGAATAAAAGTGTTGTCATGAAAAGATTGGCGATTTGGTTTACAATAATGCCATTTCTGAATTCTATCGAGAGAATAACAAAATGTTAGACATCCAACAGCTCCGCAGCCACACCGCAGCCGTCGCTGAACGTTTGGCGCAGCGCGGTTACGAGTTTGATACCGCACGTTTCAATGAGCTTGAAGAAAAAAGACGTCAGTTGCAGATTAAAGTGGAAGATCTACAAGCCACAAGAAATGCCGTATCTAAAGATATTGGCGGATTACGCTCTGAACAAAAGAAACTAGAAAAATCCCCCGATTATACTCCGACCCTTGCTTTGGCTTTGATAGGTGCTTTAGTTGGAGGATCTGTGGCAAAAGAAGGCTCGAAATTTCAAGCAGCGTTATTGGGTGCAGGTATTGTAGTTGGTGCAAGTGAATTTATCAAAAAAATCAACAGTGATGAGCCAGAATATATTGTGCGGCAGGATGGCGTTATCGATGTTCTTGTGAAAGATGGGACAACAATTGTTAATTCATCAAAAACCGATTTGGAGCAGGCCGCCGCCGATTTGGATGCCGTTCAGAAAGAATTGGACGCATGGCTGTTGAGCATACCCAACCTGCCGCACGAAAGTGTACCCGTCGGTAAAGACGAAACCGAAAACGTCGAAGTCCGCAAAGTCGGCACCCCGCGCGAATTTGACTTTGAAATCAAAGACCATGTCGATTTGGGCGAACCTTTGGGCTTGGATTTCGAAGGCGGCGCGAAACTCTCCGGCGCGCGCTTTACCGTCATGAAAGGTCAAATCGCCCGTCTGCACCGCGCGCTGGCGCAATTCATGCTCGATACGCACACGCTGAAACACGGCTACACCGAGCATTACACGCCCTACATCGTGGACGACACTACCCTGCAAGGCACTGGCCAACTGCCTAAATTTGCAGAAGATTTGTTTCATGTTACCCGCGGCGGTGACGAGAGCAAAAAAACACAATATCTGATTCCGACCGCCGAAGTGACGCTGACCAACACCGTTGCCGACAGCATTTTGGCGGAAGGCAATTTGCCGCTGAAACTGACCGCCCATTCCCCATGTTTTCGCTCCGAAGCAGGCGCATACGGCAAAGACGTGCGCGGTCTGATTCGCCAACACCAATTCGATAAAGTAGAAATGGTGCAAATCGTTCATCCCGAAAAATCATACGAAGCGCTGGAAGAAATGGTCGGCCATGCCGAAAACATCCTGAAGGCTTTGGAACTGCCCTACCGCGTGATTACGCTGTGTACCGGCGACATGGGCTTCGGCGCGACCAAAACGTATGACTTGGAAGTCTGGGTTCCCGCGCAAAACACCTACCGCGAAATCTCAAGCTGCTCCAACTGCGAAGATTTCCAAGCCCGCCGCATGAAGGCGCGTTTCAAAGACGAAAACGGCAAAAACCGCTTGGTACACACCTTAAACGGCTCCGGCTTGGCAGTCGGCCGTACTTTGGTTGCTGTTTTGGAAAACCATCAAAACGCCGACGGCAGCATCAATATTCCTGCTGCTTTGCAGCCTTATATGGGCGGAGTAGAAAAGATAGAGGTTAAGTAATTTTACTTGATGATATGAGACTTGAAGAGGGTATCCTGAGTAATCTTAGGATACTTTTTTATTTGTTTTTCATTAAGTTTTGTTTATTGATTTTTTTGATTATTTATAGAGGTGGGTGTAAGAGGGGATAAAAAGTCTCTTAATTTGTAGAGGAGAAAATAAAAATATAAGAAAACCCCGCAGAGGCGGGGTTTTGAATTAAAACTGAATTTAGTTAAGGTTTGGCGTAACCGTGTACACCGTTGTAGGGAGAAGGAATCCAACCTTCATCTACTGCAGGACGTTCACCTTGACCTTCAATTGTTTGGCCTGGGGCAACTTGTTTGGTAACAGTGCTGCGGATTTTCACGTCAACACGACGATCAGGTTCGATACATGCAATCAAAGCAGCACGTTTTTTGGCTTTGGATACTTTTTTGCCCAGTTTTGCTACTTCTGCTTCACAAGTGGCAGTCATTTGAGCTTGAGATTCGCCAAGACCTACAGCGGAAACTTTGCTGGAAGGAATACCACGGCCAACCAAGTAGTTGGCAACTACGTTTGCACGGCGTTCGGACAGAGCTTGGTTGTACTCTTCTGAACCCATAAAGTCGGTGTGACCTTCGACACGCACAGTTTGAACATTTTCATTGTTCAGGCGTTGGGCTAATGCGTTCAGGTTCTCTTGAGCCTCAGGGCGGAGGTTGTCTTTATCGAAGCCGAACAGTGTTTTAGAAGACAGAGATACGGTTTCATCAACATATTCTGGAGCTTGTTGGACTGCGGCTACTGCTTCACGGTCGCCACATTCGACACGACCTTGGGTTTCTTTGTCGAAATAGCTGTTTTTCCAGCATTCGCCATAGTTGTTGCGGACAACTTCTTGAGACTGGCTGCTTACGGTGTAGCCGTGTTTGGTATGCGGTTCGCTTGCCATTGCGGTGCCGGAAGCAACCAATGCAACGAACAATGCGCTTAATTTCAGCTGTTTGGTCATTTTATTCCCTCATCTAAATTGTTATGCGGCGGGTGTTTAAGAACCGCTGCAAATTACCAATATACAGGCCGCAGCATACTAAGCAGCGGCAAATCGGATATATCAGTTTGCACTATAAAGAAGCATGGTGCCTACTGTCAATACTCAATGCCTCATACAATCATGAAACTGCCTGCTTCCTAGCTTCGAATCATGCCTAAAAATCAAGTTTGTGTCATTTATTTATGGGTAAATCGGAGTTTGTTGACATTTGTTGTTGTATGAAGGATACAGTTTGTACTGAGGGAAATGTTGGTTTCGATAATCGGTTTGTATAGTACTATTTAAAACAAAAGTTTTTATTTGAGGTGAGGGTGCTGCCGACAATTTAGGAAAAATATGTTAAATTGTCTGCCATTTGTCGCACAAATCATACAAATATATAGAACACGAGCCGTTTATGAAATTACAGCAATTACGGTATGCATTGGAGGTGTACCGGCATAATCTGAATGTGTCTGAAGCTGCTGAAGCCCTTTTTACCTCCCAGCCGGGTATTTCCAAGCAAATCAGGCTTCTTGAGGAGGAGTTGGGCATACAGATTTTTATCCGCAGCGGCAAACGCGTGGTTTCTGTGTCGCAGCCCGGCAAGGCTGTGTTGGAAATTGTAGAACGGATTTTGCGCGATGTGCAGAATATTAAAAATATAGGCAGTGAGTTTACTGATCATGACAGTGGTTCGTTGATTGTTGCGACGACTCATACGCAGGCACGTTATGCCCTGCCTTTGATTGTGGCGGAATTTGTCAAACGTTATCCGAAGGTAACACTGACTATTAAGCAGGGCAGTCCTGCGGCCATCGCCCAGATGGTTAGTAACGGAGAGGCGGATATTGCGATTGTAACTGAGCGTATCGATGAGCATCCGGAGTTGGGTAAATTAACTTGTTATGAATGGAATCATGCGGTTATCGTGCCGCATGAACATCCTTTGTTGGATTGTAAAAATCCTTTGAGTATTGAGGATTTGGCCTCTTTTCCCTTGATTACTTATGAATTTGCGTTCAATCAGGGGAGTAGTATTGCCCGGGCTTTTAATAAAGCCAGATTAGAGCAGCCCGATGTTGTGTTGTCGGCAGCGGACACGGATGTTTTAAAGACGTATGTCCGTTTGGGTCTTGGTGTCGGGTTGATGGCGAAGATGGCTTACGATCCTGAGAATGACACGGATCTGGAATTAGTGGATGCCTCGCATTTGTTTGAGTCGTCTCCAACTTGGATTGCCGTTAGGAAAGATACCTATCTTAGGGGGTATGCATATGATTTTATAGAATTGTTCGCGCCTAAGTTGACGCGTGAAGTGGTCGATAGAACGCTTTATACTCCAGTAGTCGAGGACTTTTCTATTTGATTGTTTAGTTGAAATACGCCTGATGGGGCAAGAGGTCGTCTGGAAACGGGCGGTTTTGATTTTGTCAGAACCGTGCTTTCAGACGACCTTTTAGTTTTGCCGTATGCTTGGTTTGAATATTTCTATGTTTTTAAAGGTGTGTTTCTTGTAAGGATGCAGAGTTTGATAAACCCAAGGTGTCGAGGGTAGGAAGGCTGATTATTTAATCGGAACTGTTTTCAGAGCTAGAAACAAAAGTGTTCTGCACCTTCCGTTTAGGTATTGTATTCGCTGCAATCCTTGAGTATTTTTGAAAACTCCAGATTCGGATTCCTACCTGCGCGGAAATGAAGGATATTGGGTGTTTTTTATTTTAATTGATTATAGAAGGTCGTCTGAAAACCTGATTTGTCAGGAATTTCAGACGACCTTTGGGTGATTGGGGGAAGCGTTTGCCAAATATAGGAAGCTGCTGTTTTGTACTTATTGTCAGGCTCTCTCCAGCCATGCACTCAAACCTCCTCCGTCGCGGTTTTCAAGTTTCAACGTCAGGCCGTGGAGTTTGGCGATGTGTTCGGCGATGGACAAACCCAGTCCGCTGCCTTGGGCATTTTGTCCGGCAGGACGGTAGAAACGTTCTTTAATCCGCGACAGGTGTTCGGGGGCGATGCCGGTGCCTTGGTCGCGTACTTCGATACGGTCAGCGTGAAAATACAGTCCAACCTCGCTGTTTTCGGGCGAATAGCGCACAGCGTTGTCGAGCAGGTTGCGCAACATGAGTTGCAGTAGCGCGTCGTCGCCTTGCAGGAGGGGCGGCTCGGCAAGAAATTCGCGCTTGAGGCGGATGCGTTTTTCGCGGGCGGAGAGGTTGGTGTTTTGCAGCACTTGGCTGCTGAGGCTCTCCCAATTGATGGGGGCGGTATTTTTCAGGCCTTGTTCGGGATCGAGCCGTGCCAGCGTGAGCAGTTGGTTGATTAGGTGTTCGGCGCGGTTGAGGCTTTGTTGGATTTGTTGCAGGTGGTAGGGCTGTTCGGCAGTGTCGCTGAGGGCGAGGACTTCGGCCTGCACTTTCAATGCGGCAAGCGGGCTGCGCAGTTCGTGGGCAGCATCGGAGGTAAAGCGTTGTTCTCGTTCGATGCTGGTCTGAACGCGGGCAAACAGGCGGTTGAGGGCATCGACCAGGGTTTGGGTTTCCTGCGGTACGGCTCGGCTGACGGGAGCAAGGTTGTCGGCGCGGCGTTCGGACAATTCTGATGCGAGCTCTTTAAGCGGGTAGATGCTGCGTTTGACCGCCAGATGCAGTAGCAACACCATCAGCGGCAGAACAAGCAGCGAGGCGGCAAGGTGCGCCCAAACAATGTTCCACAAAATTTCAAGGCGGTTGCGCCAGGGTTGGGCAACGGCGACTGTCTGTCCGGTTTTCCCGTCGTGGTAATAGATGACGCGTAAGCTTTTTTCCTGCCAAGGCTTCCCGATGTCGGTGAAGCCGGAAATTTTGCGGAATGGAATTTCTTTACCCCTTTTGTCTGAGAGCAACAGTCTGCCGTCTGCATTCCAGACGGAAATGCCGTTTTGTTTGTCTTCTGCAAAACCGGTGTGGCCTTTGCCCAGGCTTTTTTTAACTTTAGGCAGCAGCACGGCTTTTTCCGGTTCGATGTAGGGCAGTGATTGGGCAAGGTCGCTCATCTGACTGTCGGCGGATTCATTCAGTTCGTGTAACGCCATTGCCAGTGAAACAGCGTTGGCGGCGAACCATGCCAAGAGCAGTCCGCTGCCGATATAGAGTATCAGGCGTTTGCGGATAGAAGTTTCGGGCGGAAGCTTTTTAAACATGGAACGACCTTTTTGTGCAAGGGGGCTGTTTCTTCAATTTTTGCGTTTTCAGACGACCTTAAGGCATTTCTCCGAGTTGGTAACCCAATCCGCGCTTGGTTTGAATCACGGATGAACCGATTTTTTTGCGCAGGTTGTGGATATGCACTTCGACCGCGTTGCTTTCAACTTCTTGATCCCAGCCGTATAGTTTGTCTTCGATATGGGCGCGGCTGATGATGTGTTTCGGATTGGCGACCAGCATTTCCAGCAGCCGCCATTCGCGCGCGGTCAGGTTCAGCGGCTTGCCGCCGAGTGTGGCGGTTTGGGCGGAGGTATCCAAATACAGGCTGCCGAAGGTCAGGCCGCTGTCGCTGCGTCCGTGGCTGCGACGCACCAAGGCATTCAGCCGTGCTTCAAGTTCTTCCAATGCAAAGGGTTTGCACAGGTAATCGTCCGCGCCGCTGTTCAACCCGGTCAGGCGGTCGGGCAGCGCATCGCGTGCCGTCAGAATCAGCACGGGTAGCGTCAGACCTTGTTTGCGCCAGTGCCGCAATATTTCTATGCCGTCGATGTTCGGCAGACCCAAATCCAACACCGCTGCATCATAAGGCGCAGCCAGTGGTGCGGACTGTCCTTGAGCGCCATCTGAAAACCAGTCCACCGCCATACCGAGCTTTTTCAGCCCGGCGGCAATGCCGTCGCCGATGTGCGGGTCGTCTTCCACCAGCAGGATACGCATAAAGATACTCCTGTTTGTTCGGATAAATGCAGTGAATTCAAATCAAGACGCTCTGCCCCGCCATTTCCCGACTTCGCAAGAAAAGGTATGGCGAAAACCGGATGCCTCTATTTTAATTGGCTCTATATGATATGGATTGTATAGCAGATTGGCTTGAAACTCGTTTTGTTGTACTGCCTTGCTTCAAAACAATATTGTAAGGCAGGGTCGTCTGAAAACCAAAGTCGGGATGGCAATGGAACATCATGCAGACTGCCCGTTTTACCCTTGGTTTCAGGCTGAGGCCTGTCATTAAAACAGGCTGGGCTTAAGTAGAACTTAAGAAATTTGGAGGAATAAATATAAAATAAAAACAATAATTTGAATAAAATTTATAGAAAAATCTTTTTCTTAAGGTTCGCTTAAGTTTGGTTTGTTTAAATACGCTCAATCCAGCAGACACTGTTGGCAGATTTCAAATACACAAACATTTTTATTTTTATCCGACAAAAAAGGAAACATCATGAAATTCAGCAAAAAAGGTCTCATCATCGCCGTCGCAACCGCTCTGACCATCGGTACTGCCAGTGTCGGTGCATATGCCGCAGGGGCTATACCCGGAACCAAAGCCGCCGCTTTCTCCAGTAGCAAAATCAGTGCCGCCCAAGCTGTCGATTACGCAGTGGCCAAAATTCCGGGCCGCGCCGTCGAAGTCGATTTCCGCCACAAAAACGGCCAGAGCTACTATAAAGTAGAAATAGTTACCGATGACCAGAAACAAGAAGTCTTCGTCGATGCAGCCAACGGGCACATCATCGAAAGCCGCCCAGACTACGACAAAAAACCGCTCCAACCGCTGCCGAACACCAATATTTCCCTGAAACAGGCGATTGCCGCAGCCGAAGCCAAAACAGGCGGCCGCGCGAAGGATGCCGATTTGAGCTATAAAAAAGGTCCGTCGGTTTATAAAGTGGAAACCGTCAACAACATCCAAAAATACGAGGTACGCGTCGATGCCAACAGCGGTCAGGTACTGTCTTCACACATCGATTTATAAAGTAAAAACCGATTCGTGGTGACCTGTCAAAAGGTCGTCTGAAAACCCAAATCAGGTTTCAGACGACCTTTTAATATTTTGATTCTGCA
The DNA here is from genome assembly GCF_001807625.1 of Neisseria sp. HMSC03D10. Taxonomy (NCBI): domain Bacteria; kingdom Pseudomonadati; phylum Pseudomonadota; class Betaproteobacteria; order Neisseriales; family Neisseriaceae; genus Neisseria; species Neisseria sp. HMSC03D10. The sequence goes on along the minus strand of NZ_KV789532.1, from coordinate 69,634 downwards.
AAAAACGTCCGCAAGCTGCCCAAATAGATTTAAAATCCTTATCTTTTGATGACAGAGGTCGTCTGAAAACCGTTTCGATAAATAATCAGGAGCAAAATATGCAAGCGAACACCTTAATCAAAACCCTTTCTGCTGCTGCGCTAGCCGTTGTGTTGGCAGCCTGCGGCGGTCAAAAAGACAGCGCACCTGCCGCATCCGCCGCATCGCCGGCCGCCGACAACGGCGCGGTGAAAAAGGAAATCGTCTTCGGCACAACCGTCGGCGACTTTGGCGACATGGTCAAAGATCAAATCCAACCTGCACTGGAGAAAAAAGGCTACACCGTCAAACTGGTCGAGTTTACCGACTACGTCCGTCCCAACCTTGCTTTGGCCGAAGGCGAGCTGGACATCAATATTTTCCAACACAAACCTTATTTGGATGACTTTAAAAAAGAACACAAATTAGACATTACTGAGACTTTCCAAGTGCCGACTGCGCCTTTGGGCCTGTATCCGGGCAAACTGAAATCTTTGGACGAAGTCAAAGACGGCAGCAGTGTTTCCGCGCCTAACGACCCGTCCAACTTCGCCCGTGCGCTGGTGATGTTGAACGAATTGGGCTGGGTTAAGTTGAAAGACGGCGTTAATCCGCTGACTGTTTCCAAAGCAGACATCGCCGAAAATCCGAAAAACATCAAAATCGTAGAACTTGAAGCCGCGCAACTGCCACGCAGCCGCGCCGATGTTGATTTCGCCATCGTAAACGGCAACTATGCCATGAGCAGCGGTATGAAGCTGACCGAAGCCCTGTTCCAAGAGCCGAGCTTTGCCTATGTTAACTGGGCAGCAGTCAAAACTGCCGATAAAGACAGCCAATGGCTCAAAGATGTAACCGAAGCCTATAACTCCGATGAGTTCAAAGCCTATGCGCACAAACGCTTCGAAGGCTATAAATATCCTGCTGCATGGGGTGAAGATGCAGCTGTCGGTGCAAAAGCCGAAGCAGCCTCTACGGCTTCGGCAGCAAAATAAGCAGTAAACTTCAAAAGTAAAAAAAGGTCGTCTGAAAACCCAAATAAGGTTTCAGACGACCTTTTTTAGATTGGTTTTTATAAACAATGTGCGTGAATTGAAAATCTTGTTGTGCTGCCAATTGAAAGAAAATTTAATGCTGTTCTTTCTATCTCAGTATGTTTTGTGTAGGCAGGGTAGAATGAACGGGTTAATGAATAAAAAGTGGATTAAATTTAAATCAGGACAAGGCGACGAAGCCGCAGACATTACAAATAGTACGGCAAGGCGAGGCAACGCCGTACTGGTTTAAATTTAAGCCACTATATATCGTAAATGAAGTGGGGATGTTATTTGTCCCAAACCTGCGTTGATAGGGGATTACATATTTCCTGGAACTCATAAAAAAACGCACCTTGTTTAAAGGTGCGTTTTTGACGGGATATCAATAGCGTTCTTGAACAAATCAGAATTTGGCGCCTGATTGGTTTGCCATGTAGTCGACCGCTGCTTTGACTTCATCGTCGCTCAGGCCGGCGTTGCCGCCTTTTGCAGGCATGGCGTTGAAGCCTTCGATTGCGTGTTTGTGCAGGGTTTCTTTACCTTGTTTGATACGCGAAGCCCATTCGTCTTTTTTACCTATGCCGGGAATGCCGGGGACTGCGCCGCCGTGACATGCCTGACAGGTTGCTTCAAAAACTTTTTTACCGTCTGCGCCGGAAGCTGCAGGAGCGGCTGCGCCTTTGTCTTCGGCTTTAGGTGCATCTGCTGCGGGGGCAGAGCCGGCAGCGGCCGGTGCGGAGGCGGCTGCATTGCCTGAAGCGGCTTGATCGGCAGGCGCTGCGGCATCCGGATCAGGGAAGGTGCCGCCGCTCTTGTTCGCCATGTAAGTGATGACGCGTTTGAGTTCTTGGTCGGTCAAATCGGCTGCGCCGCCTTTTGCAGGCATGGCGTTAAAGCCGTTCAGAGCGTGTTGGAAAAGGGTATCGAAGCCTTGTGCGATACGGGGAGCCCAGTCGCTGTTGTGTTCAACTTTCGGTGCGTTGGGGACGGATTTGTCTGCGCCGTGACACTGGATACAGATTTTGTTGAAAATCTGATCGCCTTTGCGTTCGCCTACCGGGATGCCGTCTCCCAAGGTAAGCTGTCCTACGGGCTGGATGCGGGTTTGGGTAGCAGTTTCGGAAGATTGGGCAACGTCTGCATACGAGCCGCTGCCCGCCAATTTGATGAGGAAGTAAATGACTGCAATGGCAATAACGATACCGCTCACAAGGGTAAACAATGCAGAGCCTTGGGCTTTGGAGTCGCGGAGTTGTTTCATTTGGTAGGCCTCGCCGTTAGGTTAGGTTGTGCTTTGAGTTATAGTTTGGTGTGTTAAACGCAGTTAACAATATTTTGCTGGATTATACTGAATTCACAAGGGCTTTCCAATCGCTCTTGTGGAAAATATACGCAAAGGCGGCGGTTTTTTGCTGCCTGTTAAGGGGCGGGTTGTGTATGTTGTTGATTATTTTATGAGATTTTTCTTCAAATTTGTCTTGTTTGCGCCATCCTGCATAATAGGCTTTGCCAACAGGCGGGATTTGCGTTAATCTTACGCCTTCTTCGCACCCATAGCTCAGTTGGAAGAGTGTCAGTTTCCGAAGCTGGAGGTCACAGGTTCGATCCCTGTTGGGTGCGCCAATTATAGAGAGGCCGTCTGAAAGATGAAAATTTTTCGGGCGGCCTTTTGACTTACTTCAAATAAAACTACATCGGGTTTCAGACGACCTTTTACTTTTTGCGCTTTATTTCAACACTTCGGCAAACGCATCGGCAACATAGGCGATATTCGATGCGTTCAGCCCGGCGACGCACATCCTGCCCGAATCCAGCAGGTAAACGGCAAATTCGTCGCGCAACCTATGGACTTGTTCCACGCTCAATCCCGTGTAGCTGAACATGCCGCGCTGTTTGATGAAATAAGTGAAATCGCGGTCAGGGATTTGGACGGTCAATACGTCGTAAAGTTTCTGCCGCATGGCACGGATGCGGTCGCGCATGACATAGACTTCGTTTTGCCACAAGGCGTAAAGTTCGGGGCTGTTCATCACGTCGGCGGCGATATAGGCGCCGTGTGCGGGCGGGCTGGAGTAGATGCGGCGGACGGTAAATTTGAGTTGACCGAACACCAATTCCGCTTCTTCTTTATTCGGGCAAACCACGCTCAGGCCGCCGACGCGCTCGCCGTAGAGCGACAGGTTTTTCGAGAATGAATTGCTGACGAATAGCGGCAAATCCATTTCCACCGCTTTGCGGATGGCGTAGGCATCGCTGTCCAAATCGCCGCCGAAGCCTTGGTAGGCGATGTCCATAAACGGAATCAGTTTGCGCGTTTTGATGATTTGCAACACTTCGTCCCATTGCTGTTCCGACATATCCACGCCGGTCGGGTTGTGGCAGCAGGGGTGCAGGATTAGGATACTGTGTTCGGGCAGGGTGTTGAAAAACGCGGTCATTTCGTCGAATTTCACGCCGACGGTGGCGGGGTCGTAATAAGGATAAGTGCCGACCTCGAAACCTGCACCTTCAAAAATGCCGCGGTGGTTGTCCCAAGTCGGGTCGCTGACGTAGGCGCGCGCTTCGGGAAACCAGCGGTGCAGGAAGTCCGCTCCGACTTTGAGCGCGCCCGAGCCGCCCAAGGTTTGTACGGTAACGATGCGCCCTTGCGCAAGCGCGGGGTTGTCTTTGCCGAACAACAAATGCTGCACCGCACTGCGGTAAGTGTTTAAACCTTCCATAGGCAGGTAGGGCGACGGTGCAGGCGTGGCGGCGCGGGCGGTTTCGGCACGGTTCACGGATTCCAATACGGGCATTTTGCCTTCGTCGTCGAAATAAATGCCTATACTCAAATTGACTTTTTCGGGGTGCGGGTCGTTTTTGAAGGTTTCGACCAAACTTAAAATCGGGTCACCGGGGTAATATTCGACGTGTCGGTACATGGCTGTTTCCTTTGTCAGGCGGATTAGGACGGGAAACCTGATTTTTGCATTAAACGGCAGGATTTGTAAAACGGGGTCGTCTGAAAGCTGCATGATGTTTTCAGACGACCTATAATTTCGTCTTCATTATTTTACGGAACACCATCATGACCACGCGCATCTGGCAGGCAGGCAGGTTTGAAATCGGTTTGGACAAGCCGAAAATCATGGGTATCGTCAACCTGACGCCCGATTCTTTTTCCGACGGCGGCGTATATTCGCAAAATGCCCAAACAGCCTTGGCACACGCCGAACGGCTTTTGAAAGAGGGCGCGGACATTCTCGACATCGGCGGCGAATCGACGCGGCCGGGGGCAGATTATGTTTCGCCTGAAGAAGAATGGGCGCGGGTTGCGCCTGTATTGGCGGAAGTGGCGGGGTGGGGCGTTCCTGTTAGTTTGGACACGCGCCGCACAGTGATTATGGAAAAAGCGTTGGCGCTCGGCAGCGTCGATATTATTAATGATATAGCGGCGTTGACCGACGAGGGCGCGGTCGAATTGCTGGCGCGTCAGGCGGACACGGGCATTTGCCTGATGCACATGCAGGGTTTGCCCGAAAACATGCAGATTAATCCGAAATATCAAGATGTGGTCGGCGAAGTGGCGCGGTATTTGAAAGAGAGGGCGGCGGAATGTATCGCGGCAGGCATCGCCCCGCAACGCATCACGCTTGACCCGGGGTTCGGCTTCGGCAAAAACCTGCAACACAATATCGCGCTGATGCGGCACTTGCCCGAATTGATGGCAGAAACGGGTTTCCCGCTGCTGATCGGCGTGTCGCGCAAACGCATGATAGGCGAGCTGACCGGCGAGGCGGACGCAGCGGCGCGCGTACACGGCAGCGTGGCGGCGGCGCTGGCTTCCGTGGCACGCGGCGCGCAAATCGTTCGGGTGCATGATGTGAAGGCGACGGCGGATGCGTTGAAAGTGTGGGACGCCTTGGGCATTACCGGCATTTAATAACTTCTGTTTTGGGAGCAAAAAACCATCTGAAAATGAAATGTCGGCAGCCACTGAAATGGCGATAAAGAGGTCGTCTGAAAACAAGTTTGACGGTTTCAGACGACCCTTTTGTTTAATCCGGTTAACTTGTTTCGGATTTTGATAAGATAAGAAACTATACCGCTCAGGCTCAATCTAATAACGCTAAACATAAATCCCAACAGGTTTGCATAAAATCCCCTATACTGCCCGTTATAACATTCACGGGTATTCTCATTTTAAAAACATCCTCACGGAGCAAATTTATGGCAAAAAAATATTTTGGCACGGACGGCGTGCGCGGCGAAGTCGGTCAATTTCCGATTACCCCCGATTTCGTATTGAAGCTCGGTTATGCGGCGGGGCAGGTGTTGGTGCAGCATGACGGCGGGCAGAAGCCGACTGTCCTTATCGGCAAAGACACGCGTATTTCCGGCTACATGCTTGAAGCCGCGCTGGTGGCTGGTTTTACCGCCGCGGGTGTCAACGTCATCCAAACCGGCCCGCTGCCTACGCCGGGTGTGGCTTATCTGACCCGTGCGCTGCGTTTGTCCGCCGGTGTGATGATTTCCGCGTCGCACAATGTGTATTCCGACAACGGCATCAAATTCTTCGCTGAAGGCGGCGTGAAGCTGAGCGATGAAATCGAGTTGGAAATCGAAGCCAAAATTGATGAGGAAATGAAAACCCAGCCGTCCGCCCGCCTCGGACGCGCCCGCCGTATCAATGGCGCGGACGACCGTTACATCGAATTTTGCAAATCTACCTTCCCCAGCCATTTGGATTTGCGCGGCCTGAAATTGGTGGTCGATACCGCACATGGCGCAGGCTATGACGTTGCGCCCAAAGTGTTCCACGAACTCGGCGCGCAAGTCGTCAGCATCGGCGACGAACCCAACGGCTACAACATCAACGAAAAATGCGGTGCGACCCATCCCAAAGCCTTGCAGGCCGCCGTATTGCAAAACGAAGCCGACTACGGCATCGCTTTGGACGGCGACGGCGACCGCCTGATGATGGTCGACCGCAACGGTAAAGTGTACGACGGCGACAGCCTGATTTACGTCATCGCCAAAGCCCGCGCCCGCGAAGGCATCAACATCGGCGGCGTGGTCGGTACGGTCATGACCAATATGGCGATGGAAATCGCCTTAAAAGAGCAGGGCGTTGATTTCTGCCGCGCCAAAGTCGGCGACCGCTATGTGTTGGAACAACTGAACCAACGCGGCTGGCTCATCGGCGGCGAAGCCAGCGGCCATATTTTGTGCATGGACAAACACAACACCGGCGACGGTATCATCTCCGCGCTGCAAGTTTTGGCGGCGCTGCAAATCCTGAACCAAGACCTTGCCACCGTTTGCGCCGACTGGCAGCCGTATCCGCAAACCATGATCAACGTGCGCATTCAAAAAGGTCAGAAATGGCAGGAAGCCTCGAAAGACGTATTGGCTGAAGTAGAAAAAGAGCTCGAAGGCAAAGGCCGCGTCGTATTGCGCGCATCAGGTACCGAACCGGTCGTGCGCGTCATGGTCGAAGCGCGGCAGGCGGACTGGGCGAAAAAGGGCGCGGAACGCATCGCGGCAGCCATCACCGGCAAGCAGTAATGCCGTCAAAAAATCAATCAGGTTTTTAGCAAACCTTGGAACTGCCGTCGTTTCCACGCAAGCGGGAACGGCGGTACAGTGGATTGATTTTAAATCAGGGCAAGGCGGGGGAACGCCATGCCGGTTTAAGGTTAATCCATTGTGATTGTGTTTTTTAGGATTCGAGGTCGTCTGAAACACATCAATTCATATTGTTCACACCTATTTTCATAACCTTCCTTGTTATTTCTTTCAGACGACCCTATCTTTGGTAAAATACGACATTCAGTTCAAATGAATTTCCCCTCCACATTACAACCGACGGATACGCCATGTTTGCCTTTTTAGAAGCCTTTTTTGTCCAATACGGCTACGCAGCCGTGTTTTTCGTTTTGGTCATCTGCGGCTTTGGCGTACCGATTCCCGAAGATTTGACGCTGGTGACAGGCGGCGTGATTTCCGGCTTGGGGTACACCAATTCGCACTGGATGGTTGTCGTCGGTATGCTCGGCGTGTTGGCGGGCGACGGATTTATGTTTGTCGCCGGACGCGTGTGGGGGCAGAAAATTCTCAAGTTCAAACCCATTGCCCGCGTGATGACGCCAAAGCGTTACGCGCAGGTGCAGGAGAAATTCGACAAATACGGCAACTGGGTATTGTTCGTCGCCCGCTTCCTGCCCGGTTTGCGTACCGCCGTTTTCGTGACCGCAGGCATCAGCCGCAAAGTTTCCTATACCCGCTTCATTCTGATGGACGGGCTTGCCGCGTTGATTTCCGTACCGGTGTGGATTTATTTGGGCGAATACGGCGCGAACAACATCGATTGGCTGATGGCAAAAATGCACAGCCTGCAATCCGGTATCTTTACTGTTTTGGGTATATTGGCAGTGGTGTTGGCCTGGTTTTGGTGGAAAAAACGCCAGCGCCTCCAGTTCTACCGTACCAAATTGAGCGAAAAGCGGGCGCAGCGCAAAGCCGCCAAGGCAGCCAAAAAAGCCGCGCAAAGCGAACAATAAAATCAAGCCCCCCCCTGACAAGGTTGACGATATTCAATATAGTGGATTAACTTTAAACCAGTACGGC
>NZ_KV789532.1:45435-61950 GCF_001807625.1 Neisseria sp. HMSC03D10 | reverse complement strand
ATTTAATCCACTATAGTTTCCGTGTCTTTTTATCCCCAAAGCGGTATCTTCTGCGTTGGCAATCCTCACAAATTGTCCAAGTTTGTTGCGGCGTCCGCTTTGAATTTCCTGTTTCGTGAATAAAAATCCACTCGGAAAATCAAATATCGACAGCCTCGGGGTGCTTTTTCATTTCAAGGTCGTCTGAAAACCGTCTGCGCCGCCAAATTGCCAGCCTGTCAGAAATATAGTTAAATAAGCCGCATCATTATTTTCAGACGACCCGATGATGTCCATGAAACAAAAAATCTTCGTCCTCTACACAGGCGGCACCATAGGCATGACCCAAAGCAGCGAGGGCCTGCGCCCCGATACCGCGCTTGTCAGCCAAGCCCTTTCCCCCTTTTCAGACGACCTCGACTTCGAGTGGCACGTCTGCAATCCGTTGATTGATTCCTCCTCCGTCACCCTGCAACACTGGCGCGACTGGCTGGACATCATCGCCGCCAAACTGCCTTCCTGCGACGGCATTCTGATACTGCATGGCACGGACAGCATGGCGTACACCGCCAACCTCCTCGCACTCGCCCTGCAAGGTTTGGGCAAACCGATTGTCCTGACGGGTTCCCAATGGCCTTACGCTGCCGAAAACAGTGATGCCCCGCGCAACCTCTCCACCGCCGTCGCCGCCTTCAGCCTCAAGCTCAAACAAACCGTCATCGCCTTTGACGGCAAACTTTATCCCGCCGTCGGCAGCAGCAAAGTCAGCACCGAAACCGCCGCAGGCTTCGACAATCCGCATTTCGGCGCCATCGCCGAATGGGACGAAACCCAAGGCTGGCACAATATCTGCGTCCCGTCCCAAGATACGGCGGATGTTTCAGACGACCTCAAAATCCGCTATCCCGACCCGCAGGCAAAAATCGCCGTCCGCACGCTTATCCCCGGCTTTGCCGTCCAAGAACTTGCGGACGGACTCGCACAGCTTCCCGCCCACGCCCTTATCCTGCAAAGCTACGGACACGGCAACACACCCGCAGACGAAGGCTTCATCCGCGCTGTCCGAGACTTTACGCAGCAAGGAAAACTGCTGCTCAACATCAGCCAAGTCCGACAAGGCAGAACCGCCGCCGTTTACGCGCAAGGCAACGCGTTCCGCAACTCGGGCATCATCAACGGCGGCAAATGTAACCTCGAAACCGCCACCGCGCTCATGACCCTCGCCGTATCACAAGGCTGGGGGGTGGAAGATGTTCACAAAGAATTGGTAAGACTAAAATTAGTGTGAAACCGATGAACTTCACCGACACCCATTGCCACCTCGCCGATCCCGCCTTGCGCGAAAACCTGACGCACATCCTGACCGCCGCGCGGGAGGCAGGGGTAGGGCGGTTTATCGTTCCCGCGACCCGGCCGCAGGATTGGCAGGACGTGGCGGATTTGGCGCAAAGGTCGTCTGAAAACCCGCTTTGGGGCAACATCCATATCGCGCTCGGCATCCATCCTTGGTTTTCAGACGACGTTTCCGAACCGGATTTCCAGCGTTTGGAACAAGCATTGCAAGCGCGTCCGACGGCATGGGTCGGCGAAATCGGCTTGGATTTTTACGACAAAACCCAAACGCCGCCGCAGCGAGAACGGCAAATCCAAGTCTTCAGACACCAGCTTGCCATCGCACAAACCCTGCACCGCCGCGTGATTATCCATAATCTCAAAGCCACCGCCGACATTGCCGCCGCCGTCAAGCAGACAGGCTTTGCCCAAGGCGGGATTGTCCATGCGTTTTCAGGCAGCGCGGAAGAAGCGCGCGTGTTGACGAAATTAGGTTTCAAAATCGGCATCGGTTCGCTGTTGCTCAACCCGAACGCACGAAAAATACGCGAAACCCTCAAAACCTTAAATGACACCGATTTCGTCTTGGAAACCGACAGCCCGTATATGCTGAAAAACGAAACCAACACGCCCGCCAACATCCGCCAAATCGCCGCCATCGCCGCTGAAATTCGCGGCGTTGCCGTTGAAGAGATAGCCGAAGCGACCGAGCGGAATGTGGAAATGTTGCTGGCAACAGAAAAGGTCGTCTGAAAACATTCCGTCTTATCGAAATCGTGTTTTCAGACGACCTTTGGTTGTGAATTTTTGTGATAATGCAACGAACACCGCTATTTATAAAAGAGATGTCTTGCCGGACAGTTTCCTGTAATGTAAACGAGTTGACAATTTTTTACACTAAATATGACAGAATTTGACTTTATTAGACAGTTTTTGAAAAAACAGCAGGCGGAAGGTTTGGTGTTGGGTATCGGGGACGATGCAGCTATTATCCGTCCAAGTATCGGATTCGATTTGTGTTTTAGTTCCGATATGTTGATTAAGGACAAACATTTTTTTTCAGATGTTTCTCCTGAAGATTTGGCATGGAAAATGCTTGCAGTTAACATATCCGATATGGCGGCGATGGGTGCCGTTCCAAAATGGGTTCTGCTCAGTGCGGGATTGCCCGATTTGGACGAAGAATGGCTGACGCGGTTTTGCGAAAGTTTTTTCTTGCTGGCACAACGTTTCGGCATCACGCTTATCGGCGGCGATACGACCAAAGGTGATTTGGTATTCAACATCACCATCGTCGGCGAATTGCCCCAAGGGCAAGCCCTGCGGCGCGATGCGGCGCAAGAAGGGGATGATATTTGGGTGTCCGGACAAATCGGTATGGCTGCGGCAGCATTAAACCATCGTCTGAAAAACTGCTCACTGCCGCCGAAAGTCTTCGGACTTTGTGAAGATAAACTCCTCCGGCCGGAGCCAAGGGTAGATTTGGGTTTGGCACTTTTGCCGCTTGCCCATGCAGCTCAAGATATTTCGGACGGGCTGGCGCAGGATTTGGGGCACATTCTGACCGCGTCGTCGTTGGGGGCGGAAATTTCGACAGATGTGTTGCCGGTTCCCGATGAATTGAGAACATCGGTGTCTGAAGAACAATGGACGGCTTTCGCCTTGTCGGGCGGCGACGATTATGAATTGGTATTTACCGCTTCCGCAGACCGTCGCAGTGAAATCCTTGCCGCAGCAGCGCAATGCGGTGTGGCGGTAACGAGGATAGGGAAAACAAACAACTCAGGCCGTCTGAAAATAAAGGATAAAAAAGGCGGCGAATTATTGCTTACTTCACGGGGGTTCGATCATTTTGGCTGAATTTAAACCTACTTTCACATGGCTCAAAGAGCGTCCTTTATGCTTCTTGGGCTTCGGTTTCGGCAGCGGTCTTTCTCCCGTCGCGCCGGGAACGACCGGTACTTTGGCGGCTTTGCCTTTGGCGTTTGTCCTTCATTTGATCGGAATCGGCGGCTGGGTTTTGGCATTATTGTGTATCGCCATGTTTGTTTGGGGAGTCCGCATTTGCGGGTATACCGAAAAAGAGCTGGGCATACAGGATTACGGGGGTATCGTTTGGGATGAAATCGTAGCAATGATTTTGGTTTTGTCTTTCGTGCCTTTCCGCTGGAGTTGGTGGCTTGCGGCTTTTATCGTGTTCCGACTGTTCGACATGCTTAAGCCTTGGCCAATTAAATGGTTCGACAGCCGCATCCACGGCGGGCTGGGTATTATGCTTGACGACCTGATCGCCGCACTGATGACCGGACTGGTATTAGGGCTGGCATCTTGGATTTTTTAAACACACACAATTAAATATATGACTGCTGATAAAAAATATAAGGCAGGCACACTTTCACTCACTTTTAAATAAAAATAGAACCGCATCATCACGGGGAAGCAAAATGAATAATATAGAAATCAGTGTAAAGCCGCGTTATATCGCCGGACAAAGCGATGTTTATCGTGACCGCTATGCTTTTAATTATCAAATCACCATCTGCAACCGCAGCAATGAAGTTATCACATTGCGCCAGCGGTTTTGGGAAGTTACCGACGGGCACGGAGAAATCGGGCAGGTCGGACACGGCGGTTTGATCGAAGAGCAGCCTGTCCTGTATCCGGGTGAGGAATACGAGTACAACAGCGGCTCGCAAATCAGCACGCCTTGGGGCAGTATCGAAGGCGCATACGAGTTTGAAGACAGTATCGGCGAGCGTTTTATCATCGGCGTGCCGAAGCTGGATTTCAAAGCAGGCTTTACCCTGCAATAAAATACCCGAAAACAATACAAAGCGGGAATTCAGAGTCGTCTGAAAGAGATAAGGGGCTTTCAGACGACCTTTTTTTGCCTGTTCGTTTGATTTAAATGTTGGGTGATGGTTTTTTAGCGGTAAGAAGGTCGTCTGAAATTAATCGTGAATCAAAATAGAAAGACCTCGTTTTTTTATGCTTGTGCAGATAGGGCAGGTATTTTCAGTCGCCGATATTTATCGGCTTTTTATCATGTTGAAATACAGATTTCCATTTGCGCAGGCTGACGTCAGATGGATATTTTTATTTTAATGTTCTCTACATTTAGATCCGACGTGATGAGTTTGGATTTATGGAGAAAATAAGGAGCATATCATCAGACCGTTGCGTTTTTTAACGCTTTATGTTGAAATGACCGAATACTAAAAACACAATGAGGAGAAAATATGCAATTATTTTTGGAGAATTTAAAAGCGTTTTTTGAAACAGTCAGCGGCTGGGTCTGGGGACCTGTTATGCTGGTGTTGTTGGTCGGAACGGGCGTTTTGTTGACCGTTATGCTCAAAGGCCTGCAATTTTCCATGCTCGGTTATGCGCTCAAGCAGGCGTTTATGCCGCAGAAAACAACGGATGACGGCGAAGACCACGAAGGCGATATTTCCCATTTCGCTGCTTTGATGACCGCCCTGTCCGCCACCATCGGTACAGGCAACATTGCAGGTGTGGCGACCGCCGTGGTTACCGGAGGTCCGGGTGCGGTATTTTGGATGTGGATGACCGCCATTTTCGGTATGGCGACCAAATACGCCGAGGGCGTGTTGGCGGTGAAATACCGCGTGACCAACTCCAAAGGCGAAATGTCTGGCGGGCCGATGTATTACATCGAAAAAGGCTTGGGCAAAAACTGGAAATGGATGGCATTGGCGTTTGCTTTATTCGGCACATTTGCTTCGTTCGGTATCGGCAGTTCGGTACAGTCCAACTCGGTTGCGCAGGCCGTTCAGACGAGTTTCGGCGTGGAACCGGGCTATACCGGCGTCGTCCTGACCATTCTGACAGCTATCGTTGTTTTGGGCGGTATTAAAGGTATCGCTAAAGCTGCTTCGTTTATCGTACCTGCGATGGCGGTGTTTTACGTTTTAGGCGGCATTGCCATTATTGCCGTCAATGCAGGCTTGCTAGCACCCGCCATCAAACTGATTTTCTCCGATGCGTTCAGCGCGCAGGCTGTGGCAGGCGGCGCAATCGGGACGATGATCCGCTACGGCGTGGCGCGCGGCGTGTTTTCTAACGAGGCGGGTATGGGTTCTGCACCGATTGCCGCTGCAGCCGCGAAAACCGACCATCCCGTCCGCCAGGCATTGGTTTCCATGACCGGGACGTTTTTGGACACGATCGTCGTCTGCTCGATTACGGGAATTGTATTGGTGATGGGTTTGCTCGGCGCGGGCGGTGAGTTTGTCAAACCGGAATTGAGCGGCGCGGCGCTGACTACCGTTACCTTCCAAAAAATGCTGCCCGGTTTCGGCGGCTGGGTCGTTACCATCGGTTTGATTTTCTTTGCCTATTCGACCATTTTGGGCTGGTGTTACTACGGTGAGAAATGTGCGGCATATGTATTCGGCGAAAAATCCGCGAATCTCTACCGAGTTTTTTACGTCGCCTCGGTCATGCTGGGAACCGTCTTGAGTCTTGATTTGGTTTGGCTCGCTTCGGATACGTTCAACGGATTGATGGCTTTGCCCAACTTAATCGCCCTCTTGCTGATGGCGAAAGTAATTGTCAGGGAAACTCAGGATTTCAAAAAGAAAATCCGAAGTGGTGAATTGCCTCATTAATTTGAATGAAACAAAAGGTCGTCTGAAAACCAAAATTCTGTTTTCAGACGACCTTTGCGTTTCTAAACCTTTTCAATACCAATCTATTCAAGACTCGGCACAATCTTTCAGCGTATCTTTATAAGTATAAAGGTACGACGCGCCGACAAACGATGCGCCGCCTAAGACATTGCCTAAAAACACGGGAATCATGTTGAAGAAAAACTGCCCCCATGTGATGTCTGCGCCCGCCAAAATACCGGCGGGGATGACGAACATATTAGCGACAAGGTGTTGGAAGCCGTTTAACACGAAAATCATGACGGGAAACCAAATCGCCAACATCCGCCCCGCCGTATGCTTGGCGGCAAAGTGCAGCCATGCGCCCATACACACCATCCAGTTACACGCGACCGCTGAGACGAAAGCCCTGCCGAAATCCATATGGACTTTGGCTTCCGCCACCGCAATCGTTTTTTCCGCCACGCTGCCTTCGGTCATGCCGACGTAGTGTCCGAGGAAAAACGCCATCGCCAGCGTTCCTACTAAATTGCCCAGACACACGACGACCCAGTTGCGCAGCAGCATTTTTGTGGAAATCCGCCCCGCCAAACGCCCCAAAGACATAATCATCATATTGCTTGTTACCAGCTCGCCGCCGCCGAGCAGGATGCAGATCAAGGCGATGGGGAACATCGATGCGCCGAGTAAAGTCGCCAAGCTGCCCCATTCGTGCGGAATGCCGCTGACCACTTTCAAATAGGCAAGATAACCGAAACCGATGTATCCGCCTGCCAAAACGCTCAAAACCGCCAGCGTGGAAACGCTGGATTGTGCCTTGGCACAGCTTTTATCGAGGACGACCTGTAAGATTTCCTGTGGGTATAAATCGCGCGAAGCCATGATTTTCCTTAAAGTGGGATTGAGGTGGGAACGCCGTTTCTGAAAGACGGCAAAACTGTCGCGGTAGGGCAGTGTCGAGGGGTGCCGGTGTACGGTCTTATCGGATAAAAAATAATAGTGTATTAAACCTAAAATGCGGTCGCACTGCCTTGCTTTGGCTCAAAAGAAATATTATTACATGAGGGGTGATTGAGATAAGGCAGGAAGTATATATGTTTCAGATGCGTTTGAAGGAACCTGCCGAATCTGGTTTCAAATGCCCGCCGATACGGTCTCGCGATTTGTCAAACCTGCCCGATTTATGGGAAAATCGCATGATTTAATTTTAATTTAACGAAGGGCGACACCGTGTTAGACAGAGAAGGCTATCGCCCCAATGTCGGTATCATCTTAATCAACAACCGCAACGAAGTCTTTTGGGGCAAGCGTGTGCGCGAACATTCTTGGCAGTTCCCGCAAGGCGGCATCAAGCCGGGCGAAAGCCCCGAAACCGCCATGTACCGCGAGCTGTACGAAGAAGTCGGGCTATTGCCGCAACACATCAAAATCGTCGGCCGCACGCGCGACTGGCTGCGTTACGACGTGCCAAGCCACTGGGTACGCCGCGAATGGCGCGGTTCGTATCGCGGACAAAAGCAGATTTGGTATCTTTTGCGGCTGGTCGGGCGCGACAGCGACATCAATCTGCGCGCCTGCCACCATCCCGAATTTGACGGCTGGCGTTGGCACCAATATTGGGCTCCCGTTGACGAAGTGATTGATTTCAAACGCGACGTTTACTTGGGGGCATTAAAAGAACTCTCCTCCCGCTTCCTGCGCGGCATGGAAAGCTACGAAGACTTTACCGCGCGCCTGCCTGTTGACAACCGATAAAACAACGAAACGCAACGCTTTCAGGTCGTCTGAAAGCGTTGTTCTTCCTTTCAGACGACCTCTTCCCCTATGACTAAAAACAACCAATACAGCGAATCCAGCATCACCGTCCTCAAAGGCTTGGAGCCGGTCAAAGAACGTCCCGGCATGTACACACGCACAGACAGCCCGACCCACATCTGCCAAGAAGTCATCGACAACGCGGCGGACGAGGCGTTGGGCGGTTTCGCCACTGAAATCGACGTGCGCATCCACGACGACGGTTCGCTTTCCGTACACGACAACGGGCGCGGCATTCCCGTCGGGCTGCACCCTGTCGAAGGCGTGCCCGTGGTCGAACTTGTGTTTACCCGTCTGCACGCGGGCGGCAAGTTCAACAAAAAAGACGGCGGCAGCGCGTATGCCTTTTCAGGCGGCCTGCACGGCGTAGGCGTATCCGTCACCAACGCCCTCTCCACCCGCCTCGAAGTAACCGTCAAACGCGAAGGCAAAATCCACCGCATCGTGTTTGCCGGCGGCGACGTGGTCGAACCGTTGGCGGAAGTGGGCAAATGCGCCGTCAAAGACAGCGGCACCGAAGTGCGCGTTTGGCCGGACGGCAAATATTTTGAAAGCCCGAATTACAGCATCCCCGAACTCGAACGCCTGCTGCGCGCCAAAGCCGTGCTGCTGCCGGGCGTGCGCGTTTCCCTGACCCGTCCGGTCAAAGGCGAAGACGAAGCGCATACCCAAACCTGGCACTACCCCGACGGCCTGAAAAGCTATCTGACCGACCTGATTGCCGACGCGCAGGAAGCCGTACCGCTGTTTTCCTGCGAAAACTACATTTCAGACGACCACAACGGCGATTTCAGCATCGGCGAAGGCGCCGCCTTTGCCCTGACCTGGCTGGAAGAAGGCTCGTGCGCCAACGAAAGCTATGTCAACCTCATCCCCACCCCGCTGGGCGGCACGCACGAAGCAGGCTTGAAACAAGCCGTGTTCAACGCCGTCAACAACTTCATCAACCTGCACAACCTTTTACCGCGCGGCGTAAAAGTACAAAGCGACGATGTGTTCAGCAAAACCGCCTTCGTCCTCTCCGCCCGCGTCCTCGACCCGCAATTCCAAGGTCAGACCAAAGACAAGCTGACCAACCGCGACGCGCTGAAACTCGTCGCCGCCGTATCGGGCGACCCTTTGGAATTGTGGCTGAACCAAAACGTGGACTTCGGCAAAAAAATCGCCGAACTCGCCATCCGTCAGGCACAGGCGCGGATGCGTTCGGTTAAGAAAATCGAAAAGAAAAAAGGCAGCGGCGTCGCCGTCCTGCCCGGCAAACTGACCGACTGCGAAAGCGAAGACATCCGCGAAAACGAACTCTTCCTCGTCGAAGGCGATTCCGCCGGCGGTTCCGCCAAACTCGCCCGCGACAAAGCCACACAAGCCATCCTGCCCCTGCGCGGCAAAGTGCTCAACAGCTTTGAAGTCCACCCCGACCAGCTTTTCGGCAACGCCGAAATCCATGACATTTCCGTCGCCATCGGCGTCGATCCGCACAGCATCAACGACCATCCCGATTTAAGCGGCCTGCGCTACGGCAAAATCGCCATCCTGTCCGATGCCGACGTGGACGGCTCGCATATTCAAGTTTTGCTGCTGACCCTGTTCTACCGCCACTTCCCGAAACTGGTCGCCGACGGACACATCTACGTCGCCCAGCCGCCGCTGTTCCGCGTCGATGTCAACGCACAAGGCAAAAGCAAACCCGCCCGCAAATTCTACGCCCTCGACCAAAACGAACTCGACAGCATTTTGGAGCGGCTGCAAAAAGAAGGCGTCAAAGAAACCGCCTATTCCATCAGCCGTTTCAAAGGCTTGGGCGAGATGAACCCCGACCAGCTCAAAGACACCACCATGCACCCCGACACCCGCCGCCTGTTGCAGGTGCAAATCCCCGAAGGCGCGGATGACGAAACACGCGACATCTTCGTCAAACTGATGGGCAAAGGCGAAGCCGCCGCCCGCCGCGCATGGATGGAACGAGAAGGCGATACGGCTCAATTGGATATTTGACGCCGTTGGTTTAAAAAGCAAAAAGGTCGTCTGAAAACTGATTCGGGTTTTCAGACGACCTTTTAGTTTTTGGGTTTACAGACCGAATAGGGCGGTGTCGCCTTTGCCTTGGCGGATGAGTTCGGTACCGTCGGTCATGTCGATGACGGTGGTCGGCTCGGTACCGC
The DNA here is from genome assembly GCF_001807625.1 of Neisseria sp. HMSC03D10. Lineage (NCBI taxonomy): Bacteria > Pseudomonadati > Pseudomonadota > Betaproteobacteria > Neisseriales > Neisseriaceae > Neisseria > Neisseria sp. HMSC03D10. The sequence goes on along the minus strand of NZ_KV789532.1, from coordinate 52,031 downwards.
ACCAGCCGCCGTCAATCACCAAATCGACGCTGTGTTCGAGGCGGTCGCGGATTTCGTAAGGATCGGTCAGCGGCTCGTCGTCTTCGGGCAGCATCAGGGTGCAACTGAGCAGCGGCTCGCCCAATTCCTGCAACAGGCTCAGAGCGATGTTGTTGTCGGGAACGCGCAGGCCTATGGTTTTGCGTTTCGGGTGCAGCGTGCGGTTGGGGACTTCTTTGGTGGCTTGCAGGATGAAGGTGTAGCTGCCCGGGGTAGCGGCTTTGAGCTGGCGGAATTGGGCGTTGTCGACTTTGGCGTAAGTGCCCAATTCGCTCAAATCGGCGCACATGAGGGTCAGGTGGTGTTTCAAGTCGATTTTGCGGATGGCGAGGATGCGTTCCATCGCGGCTTTGTCGCCGAGTTTGCAGCCGAGCGCGTAGCAGGAGTCGGTGGGGTACACGATGACTCCGCCGCTGCGGACGATGTCGGCGGCTTGTTTGATCAGGCGTTCCTGCGGGTTGTCGGGGTGGATGGCGAAGAATTGTGCCATGGCGGTTTTCCTTTTGGCAGTTTGTGTTGCGGATATTTTAAAACCGATGGTTTGAAATGACAAAAGGTCGTCTGAAAATACGGTTTCGGAACGGAAACTGCGTTTTCAGACGACCTTGTGTTTTGGATACGAATCAGGGTTCGGGACGCAGCCACATCCAGACGGCGACGCAGCCGCAGCCCAATGTGGACGCCGCGCCTATCCACCATTTTTCGGGAAAGCGCCAAAACATGAAGATGCAGGATAGGCTCATCATGCTGATGGCGAAGATTTTGGCTTTGCGCGGGACGGCGCCGTTGTTTTCCCAGTTTTGTACCATGGGGCCGAAATAGCGGTGTTGGTGCAGCCAGCGGTGGAAACGGGGCGAGGCTCTTGCCCAGCAGGCGGCGGCAAGGATGATGAAGGGGGTGGTGGGCATAATCGGCAGAAAAATGCCGATGATGCCTAAGAGAAAGGAAACTGCGCCGCAAAAGATGAGTAAGTAGCGAATCATGTTGTTTTGTTGGAAATCTTATTCGGATGCTTTGGTTTTGCCGTGATCAAACGGGCAGCGGGGAATATCGAGCTTGTCCCAGCCTTCGTGTCCCATTTTTTCGAGCAGGGAGATGTTGCGCTCGAAAATGGCGGAGGCGTCGGGGAAGGCTTGTGCGGCTTTGGCGATGCTGTCTTCGCGGATGAGGTGCAGGGTGGGGTAGGGCGAGCGGTTGGTGTAGTTGCCGATGTCGTCTGAATCCGTGCCTTCAAATTGGAAATCGGGATGAAACGGGGCGATTTGGACAATGCCTTCCAAACCGTTGTCCACAACGGCGGCATCGGCAATGTCGAGCATTTGGTTGAAGGTGTCGAAATCGGGAAAAAGGGTCGGGTGGACAAGTAGGGTGGTTTCCAGCTCGTCAGCGGGCGTGTCGCCCAAAAGCTGCAATTCGCGGTCTAAGTCTTCGAGGAAACCGTCCAGATGGCGTGCTTGGCTGACGCTGATGCGCACGAGGTTTTTGACGTGCGGCGCTTTGGCGAAGGGGCAGAGGTTGAGTCCGATGACGGCTTTTTCGAGCCATTGGCGGGTGTGGTCGGCTACGGTGGCGGAGTCAGGGGTAGTCATGCAGGGATTCGGATTTGATTTAATTAAAAATAGTTCTCAAAAAGTATAACAAATAACATGGGTTTTAGGCAAAGGGCATGGGTGTGCTGATAGGGAAAATTTATGTGTGGCTAGTATGTAACAGGTCGTCTGAATATTTTTTTGTTTATGAAGAAAACCATAGCGGAAAGCAATGAAAAAACGAAGAAATTTCCCCGTCTAACCTATTGCGCCGACAGGGATTTTGCCGTTTAATGCGAACCTGCTGAATCAAGGGCCCGAGGCATATGCCGGCCGCCCCCACAGTTAACCTTTTGTATGCGGACAGTCTGCGCTTGACTGACTGCCGCCGCTGCAACAATCCCCCCTTCCACAAAAGGACTGTACCCATGAAAAAAATTTCAATGGCGGCGGCACTCATCGGCCTCGTCTTGACTGCATGTAGCGGCGGCCAACAAACCGCCGCAGAATCTTCCGCACCTTCTTCCCATACCGCCTCCGACAAGCTCAATATCTACAACTGGTCGGACTACGTCGATCCCGCCACGCTTGAAGCGTTCGAAAAAAATACGCATATCAACGTCCGCTACGACTACTACGACAGCAACGAAGCCCTCGAAGCCAAGCTTTTGACCGGCAAATCCGGTTACGACCTCGTTGCGCCGTCCATTGCCAACGTCGGACGCCAAATCAAAGCCGGCGCGTATCAAAAAATCGACAAAAGCCAAATCCCGAACTACGCCAATATCGATGCCGACCTGCTTGCCATGATGGCAAAAGTCGATCCGGGCAACCAATACGCAGTCCCTTATTTCTGGGGCATCAACACGCTCGCCATCAACAAAAAACTGGTTCAAAAAGCCTTAGGGACGGAGCAATTGCCCGAAAACGAATGGGATTTGGTGTTCAATCCCGAATACACCAAAAAGCTGAAATCCTGCGGCATCAGCTATTTTGACAGCGCCATCGAACAAATCCCACTTGCGCTGCATTATTTAGGCAAAGACCCGAATACCGAAAACTCTGACGACATCAAAGCCGCCGTCAACATGATGAAAAAAGTGCGTCCCGACATCAAACGCTTCACTTCGTCAGGCTATATTGACGATATGGCGGCGGGCAACCTTTGCGTTTCAGTCGGTTACGGCGGCGATTTGAACATCGCCAAAACACGCGCGCAAGAAGCGAAGAACGGCGTCGAAATCGAAGTGTTAGCACCCAAAAGCGGCGTCGGCATCTGGGTGGATTCCCTGATGATTCCGCGCGATGCCCAAAATACCGCCAATGCGCACAAATACATCAACCACACGCTCGATCCCGAAGTCGCGGCACAAAACGGCAATTTCGTTACCTACGCCCCCGCCAGCCGCCCTGCCCGTGCATTGATGGACGAAAAATATACCGGCGATGCGTCTATCTTCCCGACCAAGGAATTGATGGATAAAAGTTTCATCGTATCGCCCAAATCAACAGATGCAAGCCGCCTGAGCGTCCGCTTGTGGCAATCGCTGAAAGCAGGCAAATAGCCGTTTTGATGCGTTGGAAAACTAAAGGTCGTCTGAAAACCCACAATCGGGTTTTCAGACGACCTTTTTCTTTCTCAACTCAACATCAGAATTTCGCTTGCAGCCTCAACCAAGCGGTACGGCCGGGTTCGTTGACGCGCAAGGTTTGCGTGCCTGCTGAAGGGTCGCCGCCTTTGCTGACGAATTCGGCGTAGGTTTTGTTGAACACGTTGTCTATACCAGCCTGCAAGGTGGCGTATTTGCTGAATTTCCAGCCGGCATTGAGCGAGAGTACGCCGAAGCCGGAAGAGGCGCCGATGTCCTGACCGACGATGTTACCTTGACCTTTGCTGTAACGGTTTTGTTTCGCTACAACGCGCCATAACGCGCCCGCGCTGAATTTGCCGTTGTCGAAGGCGAGGGTGTTGTTCCACTCGAGCGGCGGGGTTTGCGCCAAAGGTTTGCCGTCGGTACGGTTTTTGCCGTGGGTGTAGGCGAGGCTGCTGCCGATTTCCCAATTAGGTGCAAACGTCCATTTGACTTCGGCTTCGCCGCCGAAACGAGAGGCTTTAACGTTGCGTACGCCTAAATCCATGCCTTGGCGTTCGAGTATGATGAAGTTTTTGACATTGCTGCCGAATACGGATACAGAGGCATGGAGGTTAGGACGTTTCCAGATGATGCCCGCATCGATTTGGCGGTTTTGTTCGGGATGGATGATTTTCTTTTTGGCGCGCAGACGTTCCCAGTAGTCGGGCGAGCGTTCGGCGATACCGAATCCGGCGTAGTATTTCAAGCCGTTATCCGTATCACGTTCCCAACGTAAGAAACCGGAATTCAAGTTGAATTTCTGATGTTTCAAGGCGGGATCGGTTACGTCTGCGGAATCATAATCCGCTTTGACACGGTCGTGGCGCAAGCCTGCTACCCAACGTTGTTTGTCGGTTTGCTGCCAAGCGGCTTCGCTGAAAACGCCCCATTGTTTGAAACTTTGGTTGGGCATAAAAGGCTTGTGGCTGTAACCGTCGCCGCCGCGTTCCATGCGGGCGACGTGTACGTCGTCCATATAATCTACGCCGGTTTGCAGGTTGAGATTATCCCAATCGAAGGTGGTTTTCAGACGACCTGTGTCGGTGTTGCGTTTGGGGTTGTTGGCGTTTTTAATCTGTTTGCCTGCGGGATTGCGGATGGTGCGCAGGCTGTATGTGTCCATGACGTGGTCGATTTCGCTTTCACCGTAGCGCAATTCGAGTTCGCTGAACCAAGGGGTGAGGTTGCGTTGGGTAAAGCGGACGTTCCATGCGTCGCGGTCGAATTTGCTGCCGTCCATCATGCGGTCAGCGTAGGCGACCTTGGCCCTGCTGCGTTCGTATGTGCCTGCGATGGTGGTGTTTTCGGTCGGGGTGATGCCCAGTTGCAGCATTTGGCTGTCGCGTTTGAAATGGGAGTGGACGCGTTTGCCTGAGCCGTCTTTGTAGTCGCCGGCTTCGTTATGGGAAATATTGCTGCGGACGTAGCCGTATTTGCCGCCGAACTCGGCTTCAAGCGAACCGTCGCGGCGGTCGTTGCTGCCTGCGGTCAGGGAGGCGTTGATGTTGTAGGGTTTTTCGCTGAAATCAGGGTCTTTGCGGATGAATTGTACCGAGCCGCTGACCAAACCCATGCCTTGGGTTACGGTTTGCGGGCCTTTGGTGACGACGACTTTGTCGAAAGAATTCGGGTGGATGTAGGCAGTCGGCGGGTCCATACGCATGCTGCAGCCGCCGTAAATAAACTGGTCGTCTGCGTTAATCGACAGGCGCGAACCGCCCAAACCGCGGAACAATGGATCGCCCGAGCTTCCGCCTTTGCGGATGATGCTCATGTTGGGCACGGATTGTAAAAGGTCCGCACCGTCTCCGGCAGGGAGGGGTTGCAAAGCAGCTTTGGGGTTGAAAGTAACGCTATTGGCTTTTTGTTGTTGTGTGCCGGTGACGGTAACGGGGGAAAGGATAACAGTTTCTTCGGGAACGGGGTCTGTGTCCGCCCAAGCCTGGGATACGGCTAAGGCAATTGGCAGAAGGAGTAGCTGGTGTTTCATTCTTAGAGCTCCTTTTATTGGTTTAGTTCATTGTGCGTAGTTAATTAATACTTTGGTAGTATAAAGAATGTCAGGCAGTTTGTGAGTAAGAAAACGGTTTTATTTAATTTAAGTCAATATTTTTGAGGCATAATTAAATTATTTGAATAATAGTAATAACCGTGTTGATTAATTGCCTACGTTCCCGTTTGGTAGGAAGAAGGGATAAGGCTGTTACGGGAATAAAGAGGGCTGTGTTCAGGAGCAGGGTGCAAACCTGTTTTGGTATGTTGATACGGCGTGTCCCTTGGCATTCCGTTTACAGTCATTACGATATTTCAAACAGCAAAAAGGTCGTCTGAAAATTTTTCAGACGACCTTTGTTTTAACGGGAAACTCCTGACAAACGATACCGGCGGGTTTATTTAAACCAACCCCTGACGCGCTCCAGCCCGCCGAAATTGATGCAGGCATCGGCGACTGCCTGCGCTTTCGGTTTGGCGCGGTAAGCCACGCTTACGCCCGCTTCTTTGAGCATCGGAATATCGTTCGCACCGTCGCCCATCGCCAAAACCTGATGCGGCTGCAATCCGAGGCGGTCGCGGTATTCGCGCAATAAATCCGCCTTGGCCTGCGCGTCGATGATTCTGCCTTTCAGACGACCTGTCAGCTTGCCGTTTTCAATTTCCAAAATATTGGCGTGTTGGTATTCGAAGCCGAGGCGTTGTTGCAGCCTTTCGGTGAAAAACGTGAATCCGCCCGACACCAGCATGAATTTTACGCCGTGCGCCTTACATTCGTCCAGCAAAAATTCCGCGCCGGGCGAGAGCCGCAAAACGTTTTCATAAACCTCCGCCAAAACCCGCTCGTCCAATCCCGCCAGCAGGGCGACGCGGCTGCGCAAAGACTGCTCGAAATCCAATTCACCGCGCATCGAGCGTTCGGTAATTTCCGCCACGCGGTCTTTCAGGCCGACGCCCGCTGCAATTTCATCGACGCATTCAATGGTAATCAGCGTCGAATCCATATCGCTGACAATCAGCCCGAGTTCGCCAAACGCCCTATCGGGCAAAACGGCGTGGTCGATTTGACGGCTGTCCAGTAACGCCGCGTCTGCCCCGTTTAAAGAAAAGCCTTCTTCAACGATAAAACGCATACGCTTTTCATCGGCGTAATCAGGCTCGGGCAGGCGGGTGAGGAGAGCGGAAGGCAGGGCTTCGGCGGAGGGAAATTGGAGGACGAGGGCGTGCGGCATGGCGGTGGCTCAAAAAATGCGGATTATAGCAAAGCCTGAAGATTTCATATTGGGAAGGTCGTCTGAAAATGGAATTCCTGATGAAAGCCGTATGTGTGGGGCGATGCGATGAAGCGGTTTTCAGACGACCTTTGAGGGAAGTATAGTGGATTAAATTTAAATCAGGACAA
>NZ_KV789532.1:44116-45415 GCF_001807625.1 Neisseria sp. HMSC03D10 | reverse complement strand
CGTACTGGTTTAAAGTTAATCCACTATAATTCCTTTGAATCAAATAGGACGCCTATTCGCCATCATGGCTGCTTTTGTGTGTATGGGCATGACGGCAGCGGTACGGTTTGGTTTACCTGTCAAGATTGTGCGCAGACAGGTTGTTTGAAATTTTCGGTAAATTTGCGGATAAAACCTACACGACGGAATTCTTTAAGGCATGGCGTGTAGCGTCGGCGAGTTTGCCCCAATATCCAAACTTGGCCTTAAACGTCTCAAACCCTTTTGAAATGTTCCCAAACCGGTTTGCAGTTTTCCGGCAGTTCGGGACATGCGCCGAGGATGCCGCCGCTGAAGTCGTTTAAGCGGTGGAAATCGCTGCCCGCGCTGGCGAGCATGCCGAAGCGTTCTGCCAGCAGCGCGTAGTTGAGGCGGTCGTTTTTGCAGCAGTTGCCGCTGTGGACTTCGATGCCCACACCGCCGAGGTTTTTAAATTCTTCAAACAGATTGCGCTTGGCGGTGGCGGACAAGTCGTAGCGCATGGGGTGGGCGATGATAGCCATGCCGCCTGCGCCGTTGACGGCGGAGACGCAGTCTGCCAGCGTCGCCCATTCGTGACGGACGGCGCAGGATTTGCCGTCGCCCAAGTATTTGGTGAACGCCTGCTGCTTGTTTTTGACGTGTCCCGCTCGGATGAGGAACTCGGCGATATGGGTGCGGCTGACCATTTCTTTGTTTGCCGCCAGTGCGAGCGCGCCGTCGTATGCGCCGCCGATGCCTTTCTTTTCGAGCTTGGCGGCGATGGCTTCAAGGCGTTTCAGACGACCTTGCCGTACTTGCGCCAACAGGTTTTGCAGGTTTTCGTCTTGTTCGTCGAAATCCAAACCGACGACGTGTATGGTGCGCCCGCGCCAAGTTACGGAGATTTCCACGCCGTTGACGAAACGCAGCCCGACCGCGTCGGCTTCGGCACGCGCTTCGGCGATGCCGCCGGTGTGGTCGTGGTCGGTCAACGCCAGCAGCGTGCAGCCGTTTTGATGCGCGAGGCACACGACTTCGGCGGGGGAGAGCATACCGTCGGAAACGGTGGAATGGCAGTGCAGGTCTATCATGGGGCGTTATGTGTGTGGTGAACAGTGGGCGGGTGCAATATTGTCGGGCGGTGTGGCGACGGGGCAATTTTAAAAACGGTGTATGGTAAATTCAAAGAAAAAGTACCTATGCCGTCATTCCCGCGCAGGCGGGAATCCAGACTTTGATTTGTCGGAAATGTTTAAGGTTAACCGCTATTTCAAACTTCTGGATTCCCGCCTGCGCGGG
>NZ_KV789532.1:40990-44096 GCF_001807625.1 Neisseria sp. HMSC03D10 | reverse complement strand
CTTCTGGATTCCCGCCTGCGCGGGAATGACGATATGAACGTTTTCAATTTTATCTACTATAACAGGCCGTCTGAAAACACGGTTTGATCAAGCCGAACCGTTTTCAGACGGCCTTTCCGTTATCTTCGTCTTCCGGCCAACCCGCTTCTTTCAATTTCCGCCGTTGCGCGTCGTAGCGGGCTTTTTCCGTCCAATAAACCGTCTGGATGCAGACATCGCCGCAGTCGCTGCCGCAGCATTCCCACGATTCGGGGCGGACGGGTTCGTCTAAAAGCGGCTCGCCCAAGAGGGCTTCGGCTTTATTCTTCAGGGTCGTATCCATCGGCGATTTCCAAGCGCGCGCCGTCAAACTCGATGACTTCGCCGCCGCGTATTTTGGCGGTTTTACGGGTTTCGGTTTCTCCGTTGCGCGACACCAGCCCTTCGGCGATAAACGCTTTCGCCTGCCCGCCGCTTTCGGCAAGTCCGGCGAGTTTTAACAGGTCGCACAGGGCGATGTATTCGTTGTCTTCGAGATAGACGGTGGCTTCCATGAGGTTTCCTGTAATAGGTTTGGTTCGGATGCGTCAAATTGTAACATAGGTCGTCTGAAAGCCGTTTCAGACGATCTTGAATCTTCATGCGGATGTTGTTTATCAAAAAATAGCAGAAGTACGGAAATCATGAAATAGCTCAATTAACATTAGTTATTTAATTACAAATTATGTGCATTAAGATAAAATATAATCATTATTATTCATAATAATTAACTTGATTATCAACCCGAGAACTTACGCATGAAACCTTTAAAAACCCTCGCACTTATTGCTACCGCATTACCTTATGCCGCATTTGCTGAAGACGTGCCGCAACCTGTACTGACTTCGGAATTGCAAACCGTCAACGTAACCGGCAAAAACCGTTCTACCCGCACCGAAAACCGCGACTCTTACACCACCTCTGCCATGCGCACCACCACCGGCCTTGCCTTGTCCCCGAAAGAAACGCCGCAATCGGTGAGCGTGATTACCAAGACACAACTCAGCGAGCAGGGGATTACCAATTTGGTTGATGCCCTGAAAACCACCACCGGTGTCAACGTCATCCGTGATACCGGCATTCCCCGTTTCCAATCTCGCGGGTTCTATATCGACCAAATCGAAGAAGACGGAATTTCATCTACCGTCCCGGGCGCCATCAACAATCCGATGTATGACGCGCAAAGCATGAATGACATCGCCGTTTACGACCATATCGAAGTCGTGCGCGGGGCAACCGGGCTGACGCAGGCAAACGGCGAGCCGGGCGGTACGGTGAACGCCGTACGCAAACGCCCCACCAGCGAACGCATTATTCAGAGTGAAGCCCAAATCGACCGCTTCGGTAAAGTCCGCACCACGGGGGACTTTTCAGGTCGTCTGAACGATGAAGGCACTTTGCGCGGCCGCGCCGTCTTCGCATTGGAACGCGACAAAAATTTTAAAGACCGCGTCAAAGGCGGCAATGCCACGCTTTACGGCGTGATGGATGCATCCGTCGGCGACAACACCAAAATCACTTGGGGCGGCCTCTATCAGCGCAAACACACCAAGCCCGACGACTGGGGCGTGGCATTGAACCTGCCGCGCGATACCTATCTGGGCTACAACTGGAACAAAGGCATTTACGACAAAGCGAACGCATTCGCCGAAGTAGAACACTATTTCAACGACAACTGGCGTTATACCGGCAAGCTGGATTACAACTACAACGAAAATACCAAGAAAAACAGCGGCATTTACAATACGTCCACGTCCTACGCAGGCTACACGCCCGGCGGCACATTAGCCTCCGGCTGGTTGAGCCGTTACGACAATGACGAAAAACAACTGACCTTCAAAAACAATTTGAACGGCAAATTTGAAATTGCGGGCGTGCCGCAGGAAATCTTTACCGAATACACTTACACGCACACCAAAAACAACGGCAGCCGCCGTCAATACAACCCGGGCGTTTCCTTCGACCCGATGACCTTTACCGGCAACGAAATCGCCGAACCCACCGACTGGTACGCCACACCTTATCAGATGTATTGGGAAACCCATTCCAAACGCACCACCCACGCGCTGCTTTTGGGCTTCCGTTTCAATATGTTGAAAGAAAAACTGCACATCATGGCAGGTACGCGTTGGAACCACATCAAATCGAAATATATAACCGACTATTTCTACACGGATGGCAAGATAGACAGCGATCCCGATTCGGTTACCGACCGCAAAACCGTCCGTTTCAATCCTTATTTCGCCGTTACCTACGATTTGACGCCGAACCAAAGCCTGTATGCCAGCTACACATCCATCTTCAAACCGAACAGCAATCAGCGCAAAGACAAATCCTATCTCGACCCCGTTACCGGCGCGAACTACGAAATCGGCTGGAAGGGCGAATGGTTTGATCACAAGCTGAATACCTCGCTTGCCCTGTTTGACATCGAACAAAAAAACCGTGCGGTGCAGGTTTGGGATACGGCAGACCAAAAATGGTATTGGGAACCCGTCGGCAAAGTCCGCAGCCGAGGCATCGAAGCCGAAATATCCGGCAACCTGAGCGAAGATTGGAAACTGTTTGCAGGTTATACGTTCAACCGGTCCAAATATCTTGAAGCGGAAAGCAAAGGCACCGTCCCCGCAGGCACCAATTTCAGCCTGCACACGCCAAAACACATGCTGCGCCTCCACACCAGCTACAACCTGCCGTTTGACGGCAAAAAATGGACCATCGGCGGCGGCGTAACCGCACAAAGCAAAACCGCCAGCCTCTACGGCGTGAAGCGCGGCGGTCATGCGGTATTCAATGCCAACATTGATTATCAGGCATCGAAAAACCTGAAACTTGCACTGATTTCGACCAACCTGTTCAACCGTTACTACTACGAGAACAACAAAGTCAGCAGCAAAGGCGCGAACAACTACTATGGCGAACCGCGTAATGTAATGTTCAACGTCAATTACAAATTCTAATCCGCCTTCCGTAGAAAGGTCGTCTGAAAACTGTTTTCAGACGACCTGCCTAGCCACACGGCAATCCGCCTTTTCACGGTTCGTAAGAAAATGAAGCTATAGTGGATTAAATTTAAATCAGGACAAGG
>NZ_KV789532.1:15690-40970 GCF_001807625.1 Neisseria sp. HMSC03D10 | reverse complement strand
GTACTGGTTTAAAGTTAATCCACTATAAAACTGACTGATACGCAGATACCCCCTCTTCCACCAAACAGAAGAAGGGGTATTTTATCGCCGGTCAGAATTTTGACTTATGGCAAGAGTATGTGAAAAAACGTGAGGTCGTCTGAAAAAACGGTTGCCATTTTTCACAGATGGTTTATAGTTCTTTATAACTATTTTTCAGCTAGTTCCTTATATCTATCTTTGCAACCTTGGATAAGTAGTTGCCATTGGGTATTCCGCCCGGCGGCAACATTTTTTTATCTGAAAGGATTTGATAAATTTTATTCGTTTTATCTGATGCAGGTCGTCTGAAAAACCTAATACTTTGAATATTTATAGTTTTTATGGTTATAAATATCAAATAAAAATAAACATTTTACGACAACAGCTTTATCTGGAATCAATCAAATGAACAATACAAACAAAGAGAAACTTTTCAAACTCAGCACCTTGGCGTTCTGCCTTGCCGCGCTGCCGCAAGCCGTTCACGCCGCTGAAGAAGTGCAGCAGGTCGAATTAAAGCAGGTCAATGTGGTCGGCAAAAACCGCAGCCTGCGTACCGAAAATCAAAACAGCTACATCGTATCCGCGATGCGCTCGACTACGGGATTGGTGCTTTCTCCGAGGGAAATTCCCCAATCCGTCAGCGTCATCACCAAAAAACAACTCGAAGACCAAGGCGTGACCAGCCTCGAAGGCGCTTTGCAAAACGCCACGGGCGTCAACGTCTTCAAAAGCGGCGGGCGCACGCATTTTATGTCGCGCGGCTATTTTATCGAGCAACTTGAAGAAGACGGCATTGCTACTCAAATCGGCTCGCCCGGCGGATTCGGCTTGGGCGGCCCGTCCGGCGACCCGACCAGCGTAACCGATATAGCGATGTACGACCGCATCGAAGTGGTGCGCGGCGCAGCCGGGCTGACGCAGGCAAACAACGAACCGGGCGGCACGATTAACGCCGTCCGTAAGAAACCGACCTCCAAACGCCAGCTTTCCGCCGATTTAACGGTCAACACATGGGGCAAAGTGGGCGGCACGTTTGACGCTTCAGGTGCATTAAGTCCGGAACACGGCCTGCGCGGGCGCTTTGTCGGCTCGGTTGGCAGCAACAAAACCTTCCAAGACCAATCCGGCGGCCGCGACATCCTGCTTTACGGCGTGATGGACAAAGACATCGGCGACAACAGCAAGCTCACTTGGGGCGCAAGCTATCTCAACCAAACCAAAACGCCCGACCCCGACGGCCTGCCCATGCGCGCAGACGACAAAGAATGGAAACGCAGCCGCTACCTCGGTGCAGATTGGAACGAAGCCCGTCTGAAAAAACACAACCTCTTTGCCGAGTTTGAACATTATTTCAACGACAACTGGAAACTGAGCAGCAAACTGGACTGGCGCAAAAGCGACAGCTCAAAAGAATATTACACGCTGGGCGGTACAGACAGCGGCATAGGCGCGGACGGTTTGGGCAAAACTTACAGCTTCGACCGCTACGACACGGACAGCCGCCAGTTTACTTTCCAAAACAACCTGACCGGCCGCATCTTCGCCTTCGGCCAAAGCCACGACCTCTTCTTCATGCACAGCTATTCCAAAGAGAACGTGAACTCAAGCAACCGCTGGTTTGATGACAGCAGTACCTACGACGCAGATGCCTTCAACGGCAGCGAAAAAGCCAAACCTGATTGGGATTCCGCCACAGCCAAAGCCCGTGGCGGCGACGGCCGTTATACTACCCATGCCTTCGGTTTGGGCGCGCGCATCAATCCTACCGACAAACTGCACATCATCGCAGGCGGACGCTATACCAGCTGGAAACGCGACTACTATTGGGATCGCGACTTCAAAGACGGGGTAGCAGGTTCATCAGACTCGCTCAAACGCAACCGCTTCGTTCCTTATGCCGGCATCACTTACGACATCACGCCTAAACAAAGCGTTTACGCCGCCTACACGTCCATCTTCAAACAAACGATGAACCGCGACTACAACGACAACCTGTTGCCGCCGATTATGGGGCGCAACTACGAAATCGGCTGGAAAGGCGAATGGAACGAAGGCCGTCTGAATACTTCCGTCGCCCTCTACCGAACCGACAAAGACAACAACAACCAACGCGTCAATGCCAAGCCACATCCTTATTGGGAACCGCTGGATCAAAGCAGCCGCGGTTTGGACGCCGAAATCTCCGGCAGCCTGACCGACCGTTGGCAGGTTTACGCAGGCTACACCTTCAACCGCAGCACCAACCGCAACAGTGTCGGCGACAATGTTGAATCGCGCCGAAAAGGCTACAACTTCAGCAGCCATACGCCGAAACATATGTTCCGCCTCTACACCAGCTATGTCCTGCCGGTGGATGACGGCAAATGGACGGTCGGGCTGGGGGTAAAGAGCAGCAGCAAAACCGCCAATTCCTACGGCTCCATCAAGCAAGGCGGCTACACGGTTTGGAACACCAACGTCCAATACCGCCCAAGCAAAAACCTGCAACTGGGGCTGGCGGTCAACAACCTGACCGACAAACACTACTACGAAAACCAATACAGCCGTGCCGCCAACAGCGGCAGCTTCTACGGCGAACCGCGCAACGCCGTGTTCAGCCTGAAGTGGAAGATGTAGCCGCCGTATGAAATAAGACCGTCTGAAAGTACAATCCCGATTTCAGACGGCCTTTCATTATCGATACAAACACACATCCATGAACATCCTCAAAAAATTCTCCCGACTCGCCCGCCCTTTTTGGACGGGGGCGCACGGGCGCATCCAATGGCTGATGCTCGCCGTCCTCATCGGCTTCACCCTTTGTTCCATTACCATCAGCGTTTGGATTGCCGCGTGGGACAAACGCTTCTACGACGCGCTCGCCGCGTTTGACGGCGCGTCCATGCCTGCGCTCATCGTCGAATACATCGGCTACATGGCGATGATTATCGGCTGCATCGTCTGCGGCGACTGGCTGCAAAAACGCCTCATCTTCCGCTGGCGCACCCACCTGACCGAACAATTCCAGCAAAACTGGCTCGAAGGCCACAAACACTACCGCCTGCGCCTGACCGGCGAACCCGACAACCCCGACCAGCGCATCGCCGAAGACATCTACCTCCTCGCCGACCAAAGCATCGGGCTGTTCCGCTCTTTCATCAATAATATTGCCAAATTCAGCGCGTTCGTCGCCGTATTGTGGACGCTCTCCGGCGTACAGACCTTCAACATCGGCGGGCGCGACATCACCATACACGGCTACCTCGTCTGGGTTGCCCTGATTTATTCCGTCATCAGCACCCTGATTGCCCACCTCGTCGGCCGCAAACTCAAAAATCTCAACATCGACCGCCAGCACCGCGAAGCCGACTACCGCGCCGCCCTCCTGCGCGTGCGCGACCACGCCGAACAAATCGCCTTCTACAACGGCGGCGAAGCCGAAACAGGTCGTCTGAAACAACGTTACCTACGCATCCGCGACAACTGGCGGCGGCTCACCAACTGCGAATTCCGCCAAGAAACCTTCTGGGCAACCTATGTGCGCATCAGCATCTTCATCCCCATCCTCGCCACCCTGCCCATGTACCTCGCCAAAACCATGACCTTCGGCGACATGATGCAGACCCGCACATCGTTTGCCCGCGTCCAAGACAGCTTCGGCTGGTTTACCGACTCCTACCGCCGCCTCATTGAATGGGCGGCAGTCGTCGAACGCCTCTCCGGTTTTCAGACGGCCTTGGAACAAATAGAACAAGAAGGCAGAAGCGCCGCCCGCCCAGCACCCGCCCTGACTTTAAACAAACACCACCAAAGCAGCATCCTCGTCCTGCAAAACCTCACCGTCCACACCCAAACCGGCAGCCCACTGCTCACCGACATCAACCTCGAAGCCCACGCCCCCGAATGGGTATTGCTCGAAGGCAGAAGCGGCATCGGCAAATCCACCCTGCTGCGCGCCCTCGCAGGCTTGTGGCCGTATTACCAAGGCAGCTTCGCCCTCGACGGCAGCCTCCTCTTCCTACCCCAACGCCCCTACCTCCCCGCCGACACCCTTCGCCACACCGTCAGCTATCCCCATCCCGCCTGCCAAGACGACCAAATCATTCAGACGACCTTGGAACAAGTCGGGTTAGGCCGCCTGAAAAATAATTTAGACGAACCATACGAATGGCACGGCATCCTCTCCGGTGGCGAACAGCAACGCCTCAGCCTCGCCCGCGCGCTGCTGCACAAACCGCAAATCCTGTTCCTCGACGAAGCCACCAACCAGCTCGACGGCGAATCCGCATTGACGCTGATGCAAACCCTCAAACGTGCCTTACCCGACACCCTCGTCATCGGCATCAGCCACCAACCCGAAATCCAAGCCTTGTTCGGACGTAAAGTTAATTTAAAACCACTCGACGAACTTGCAAACCGTTCAGATTAGTAATATAGTTCTTTATGACTAGTTTAATAGTTCTTTAGGGTTACTTTTAAAACTCCTTGGATAGCCTCCGCCAGCTCCCGGCAGGAGGCGTTTTTTTTTTTTTGCCTGTCTGCGCTTAAAACAAATTAAATTTCAGGGCGTTGGATAGGTATAGTGGATTAAATTTGAATCAGGACAAGGCAACGAAGCCGCAGACATTACAAATAGTACGGCCAAGGCGAGGCAACGCCGTACTGGTTTAAAGTTAATCCACTATATAAATATTGGTATTTGAATAGGTTTAATTTTCAGACAAATCTTGTTGTATGGGCTTAATGTGTAAAACAAGAAATAGAAAAAGGTCGTCTGAAAACCTTGCATTCAGGTTTTCAGACGACCTTTGTGTGCATGAACTTATATCAGCAAGAAGGATTAGCCGCCGAAGTATTCATGCTCTAATCTGAGAAGTGTTGAATGTTTACCAGTCCTGCGCCCGCTTCAAGTCGTTCTGCGCCAGCGTGTCGGCGTGTTCGTTGCGGCTTTTGTATTCCCTGTTTTGCAAGATGCTGTTGGCGACGTAGTTTAAGTGTATTTTGGCGGCTTCGGCGGCATCGGCAGGGCGGCGTTCGAGTATGGCTTCGTAGATGGCGCGGTGTTGCGCGATCAGCTTGGGGCGCGGATCTTCGGTTTGGTTGGAATAGATGATGCTGCTGCGCGTCTGGCGGTAGAGCATTTTGAGCAGGCCGCCGGAGAGGTGGCTGAAGAGGATGTTGTGTGCGGCATCGGCGATGGTTTGGTGAAAGCTTACGTCGGCTTCGCTTTGATGTTCCAGATGGCCGCTTTCGCAGGCGGATTCGAATTTTTGCCGCCAAAAATCAATCCGTTTCAAATCGGCATCGGTGCGCCGCTCGGCCGCCAGCGATGCCATGCAGCCTTCGATATGGCAGCTGAAATCGAAAACGTCGGTTTCCCAGTTGGAATGTTTGCCGAGCAATTCCTGCCAGCTTTGGAGGAAATCCTGCTGCGGTTTGACGGAAACGTAATAGCCGTCGCCCTGCCGCGCTTCCAAAACCTGCCGCGCAATCAGGATGTTGAGTGCGACTCTGACCGACGGGCGCGATACGCCGAACTCTTCCGCCAGCGTGCGCTCGGGCGGGATTTTGCCGCCTTCTTCGTAAACGCCCGTCGCAATCCGTTCTTCTAATATCGACAATATTTGGTCGCTGATTTTTTGTGGCCGAACCAGTTTTGTCATTTTAATTCCCTCTTTTCCCTCATGTTTTCTTTATGAGGAAGACTCAAATCCGATAATGTGATGCGGCAGGTCGTCTGAAATGGCAATCTGCGTCAAAATTGGCATGACCAAATTGGTATGCCCAATGTCGCGGTATTCTAATTAACCGGCCATATCCCGTCAATATGGCTTGTTCTACCCGAATATGGTTTAAAACTATATCGGGTTACATTTTTACAATTCATATAATGTTTTGTTTTATTTAAAATTAAATAACAATTTTGCACTTATGCAGCAAGGTTGTTTAAAAAAATAATTGACTGCCATATTAAAGTTTCGTAAAGTGTCCTCCGTTCAAAAAATTGGTTTTACCAATTTAGGAAAGTATATTAGAAAAATATTCGGAGATTTTCCCAATGGAAACTTGGATTCAAAATTATACCGCAGTGGGCGGCAGCCTATATTTGACGGCAGCCGTCGCCCTCCTGCCCATTATCTTTTTCTTTGTCGCACTGACCGTCCTGAAGCTTAAAGGCTATCAGGCGGGGCTTTATACGCTGCTGATTGCGCTTGGCGTTGCCGTATTAGGTTTCGGAATGCCTGCTGGCATGGCGGTTTCTTCCGCGCTGTACGGCTTTGCCTACGGTTTGTGGCCGATTGCATGGATTATCGTTACTGCTGTGTTTCTGTATAAAATTACTGTGAAAACAGGGCAGTTCGACATCATCCGCGCTTCCGTGATTTCGATTACCGAAGACCAACGCCTGCAAATGTTGCTGGTCGGCTTCTCCTTCGGCGCATTCCTCGAAGGTGCGGCAGGCTTCGGCGCGCCGGTGGCGATTACCGCCTCGTTGTTGGTGGGCTTAGGCTTTAACCCGCTCTACGCCGCCGGTTTGTGTTTGATTGCCAATACCGCACCCGTGGCTTTCGGCGCGATGGGTATTCCAATCCTGGTTGCCGGTCAAGTGTCCAACCTCGACCCTTACCACATCGGTCAGGTCGCCGGCCGCCAACTGCCGATCCTGTCGATTATCGTTCCTTTCTGGTTGGTCGCCATGATGGACGGTATGCGCGGCATACGCCAAACTTGGCCTGCCGTATTGGTGGCGGGCGTATCTTTCGCCACTACCCAGTTCATTACCGCCAACTTCATCGGCCCGGAATTGCCCGACGTGACCTCCGCATTGGTCAGCCTGGTCTGCCTGTCTGCCTTCCTGAAAAAATGGCAGCCTAAAGAAATCTTCACCTTCAACGGCATGAAAAAACCTGCCGAACGCAAAGCGGGCGAATACACTGCCGGACAAATCATCAAAGCCTGGTCGCCTTTCGCCATCCTGACCGTTTTCGTCAGCGTGTGGACGATTAAGGGCGTTAAAGAGGCTTTGGGTGTTGCCACCATCAAATTCGACTGGCCGATGCTGCACAACTTGGTACAAAAAGCCGCGCCCATCGTCAGCGAACCGACACCATACGCCGCCGTGTTCAAAATTGACCTCCTCGGCGCAGTCGGTACGGCAATCCTGTTTGCTTCCATCGTTTCCGCCGCTTTGCTGAAAATGAAACCTTCCGAAGCCGTCAGCACTTTCTTTGAAACGCTCAAAGAACTGCGCCTGTCCATCCTGTCTATCGGCTTGGTACTCGGCTTCGCATTCGTGGCAAACTATTCAGGCCTGTCGTCCACATTGGCACTCGTCCTCGCCGCTACCGGTACCGTATTCCCGTTCTTCTCGCCGTTCCTCGGCTGGCTGGGCGTATTCCTGACCGGTTCGGACACTTCCGCCAACGCGCTCTTCGGTTCGCTGCAAGCCAGCACTGCGCATCAAATCAACGTCGTACCCGAACTGACCGTCGCAGCCAACACCACCGGCGGCGTGACCGGCAAAATGATTTCGCCGCAATCCATCGCCATCGCCTGCGCGGCGGTCGGTCTGGAAGGCAAAGAATCCAACCTGTTCCGCTTTACCGTGAAACACAGCTTGATTTTCTGTACCTTCGTCGGCCTACTGACCCTGCTGCAAGCTTATGTCTTGCCGTGGACGCTGGTTTTCTTCAACAAATAAGCCAATTGGCTTGAAATAAAAAAGGTCGTCTGAAATCCAATTTGGGTTTCAGACGACCTTTTTGTCGTTGTGGGCTGCAAATACGGATATGCAGAAGGTTTTTATTTGAATCTGTGATATAGCTAAATTATAGTGGATTAAATTTAAATCAGGACAAGGCAACGAAGCCGCAGACATTACAAATAGTACGGCCAAGGCGAGGCAACGCCGTACTGGTTTAAAGTTAATCCACTATACTTTATTTTCGATACGCAACTTACTGACTGAGATCTTTGCAATAACATGAGTTATTAAAATTTTATGTTCAATACCATTGCCAAAATGAAGAACCTCCCTGATTGCTTCTACTTTTTTCTCAATATCAAAAAGGTTTTAGCCAATTGAAAATTTTTTAGCACATTTTTATGCGTCAAATTTTGTTAACAGACTATTTTTGCAAAGGTCTCTGACTGTCGTCATTCCCGCGTAGGCGGGAATCCATTTTTGAAATTCAGAAACTGTTTTTCAAATCGAGGTTTCTTTAGATTGTACGATGGATTACCGCCTGAGCGGGAATGACGGAATTTGATGACCTACTGTATTTAAAGTTAAGTATGTTTGCAATAGTCTCGGGTTTCAGACGACCTTAATCCACTATACGATAAAAATTTGATAGAAGGCTTGAATTAAGGTCGTCTGAAACGTTATGCTTACCGTCTGTATTCCCATTTTTACTCGAAAGCAAAACCATGAGCAAAACCGTCCGTTATCTGAAAGATTACCAAACGCCTGCCTACCGCATTCTCGAAACCGACCTGCATTTTGATATTGCCGAACCGCAAACCGTCGTGAAATCCCGTTTGACGGTCGAGCCGCAGAGGGTGGGGGAGCCGCTGGTGTTGGACGGTTCGGCGAAACTCTTGTCCGTCAAAATCAACGGGGTGGCTGTGGATTATGTGTTGGAAGGCGAGACGCTGACGATTGCGGGCGTGCCGTCCGAGCGCTTCACCGTTGAAGTGGAAACCGAAATCCTGCCGGCGGAAAACAAATCGCTGATGGGGCTGTATGCTTCCGGCGGTAATTTGTTTACCCAATGCGAGCCGGAAGGCTTCCGCAAAATCACGTTCTACATCGACCGTCCGGATGTGATGTCCAAGTTCACGACCACCATCGTCGCGGACAAAAAACGCTATCCCGTTTTGCTCTCCAACGGCAACAAAATCGACGGCGGCGAGTTTTCAGACGACCGCCATTGGGTGAAATGGGAAGACCCGTTTGCCAAACCGAGCTATCTGTTTGCTTTGGTCGCGGGCGATTTGGCGGTCACGGAAGACCGTTTCACCACCATGAGCGGCAGAAACGTCAAAATCGAGTTTTACACCACCGAAGCGGACAAGCCCAAGGTCGGCTTTGCCGTGGAATCGTTGAAAAACGCGATGAAGTGGGACGAAACGCGCTTCGGTTTGGAATACGACTTGGATATTTTCATGGTCGTCGCCGTGGGCGATTTCAATATGGGCGCGATGGAAAACAAGGGCTTGAACATCTTTAACACCAAGTTTGTCCTTGCCGACAGCCGCACCGCCACCGATACCGATTTCGAAGGCATCGAATCTGTGATCGGACACGAATATTTCCACAACTGGACGGGCAACCGCGTAACCTGCCGCGACTGGTTCCAGCTTTCGCTGAAAGAAGGGCTGACCGTGTTCCGCGACCAAGAATTTTCCGGCGACCGCGCCAGCCGCGCCGTGCGCCGCATCGAAAACATCCGCCTGCTGCGCCAGCACCAGTTCCCCGAAGATGCAGGCCCGACCGCCCATCCGGTGCGCCCCGCCAGCTATGAGGAGATGAACAATTTCTACACCATGACCGTTTATGAAAAAGGCGCGGAAGTGGTGCGGATGTATCACACCCTGCTCGGCGAAGAGGGCTTCCAGAAAGGCATGAAGCTCTATTTCCAACGCCACGACGGGCAGGCCGTGACCTGCGACGATTTCCGCGCGGCGATGGCGGACGCGAACGGCATCAATCTCGACCAGTTCGCCTTGTGGTACAGCCAGGCGGGCACGCCCGTTTTGGAAGCGGAAGGTTGCCTGAAAAACAATATTTTCGAGTTGACCGTCAAACAAACCGTGCCGCCCACGCCTGATATGGCGGACAAGCAGCCGATGATGATTCCCGTCAAAATCGGGCTGCTGAACCGCAACGGCGAAGCGGTGGCATTTGATTATCAGGGCAAACGCGCGACCGAAGCCGTGTTGCTGCTGACCGAAGCCGAACAGACCTTCCCGCTCGAAGGCGTAACCGAAGCCGTCGTTCCCTCGCTGCTGCGCGGGTTCAGCGCGCCGGTGCATCTGAACTATCCGTACAGCGACGACGACCTGCTGCTCCTGCTCGCCCACGACAGCGACGCCTTCACGCGCTGGGAAGCCGCCCAAACGCTCTACCGCCGCGCCGTCGCCGCCAACCTTGCCGCGCTTTCAGACGGCGTCGAGTTGCCGAAACACGGAAAACTGCTTGCCGCTGTTGAAAAAGTCATTTCAGACGACCTCTTGGACAACGCCTTCAAAGCCCTGCTTTTGGGCGTGCCGTCCGAAGCCGAACTGTGGGACGGCGCGGAAAACATCGACCCGCTGCGCTACCATCAGGCGCGCGAAGCCTTGTTGGATACGCTTGCCGTCCACTTCCTGCCGAAATGGCACGAATTGAACCGTCAGGCAGCGAAGCAGGAAAACCAAAGCTACGAATACAGTCCCGAAGCCGCCGGCTGGCGCACGCTGCGCAACGTCTGCCGCGCCTTCGTCCTGCGCGCCGACCCCGCGCACATCGAAACCGTTGCCGAAAAATACGGCGAAATGGCGCAAAACATGACCCACGAATGGGGCATCCTGTCCGCCGTCAACGGCAACGAAAGCGATACGCGCAACCGCCTGCTGGCGCAGTTTGCCGACAAGTTTTCAGACGACGCGCTGGTGATGGACAAATATTTCGCCCTCGTCGGCTTAAGCCGCCGCAGCGACACCCTGCAACAGGTTCAAACCGCCTTGCAGCATCCGAAATTCAGCCTCGAAAACCCCAACAAAGCCCGTTCGCTCATCGGCAGCTTCAGCCGCAACGTCCCGCATTTCCACGCACAAGACGGCAGCGGCTACCGCTTCATCGCCGACAAAGTCATCGAAATCGACCGCTTCAACCCGCAGGTCGCCGCCCGCCTAGTGCAGGCGTTCAACCTCTGCAACAAACTCGAGCTGCACCGCAAAAACTTGGTGAAACAAGAATTGCAGCGCATTCGGGCGCAGGAAGGATTGTCGAAAGACGTGGGCGAAATCGTCGGCAAGATTTTGGATTGAGGCTGTCTGAAATTGTTATGAAAGTTATTTTAATGTGATAAAAAAGGTCGTCTGAAACTGTCATTTCAGACGACCTTTTTGAAGACTCTGCCTATTCCCGTACCAAATGCGAAAGCGGCAGGGAGGTGGTGGTTTTGATTTCTTTCAATACGAAGCTTGATTGCGCGTCCTGTACGCCGTGGTGGGAAAGGAGTGTATCCAAGACGAAATGGGAAAAAGCATTCATATCGGTGAAAAATGCGTGGAGCAGGTAGTCGGTTTCACCGGTAAGGGCGAAGCAGCTCAATACTTCCGGCCATCCTTGTACCGATTGCGCGAAATCTTCGCGTGCGTCTTTTGCTTTGCTGATGGAAACGCGGATAAACGCTTGCAAGCCCAAATCGACGGCTGCGGGAGAGAGTAGGGCGGCATAGCGGCGGATGATGCCTGCGTCTTCCAGTTGTTTGAGGCGGCGTAAGCAGGGCGAGGGGGAGAGGGAGATGCGTTCCGCCAGCTCGACATTGGTCAAACGTCCGTTTTCCTGTAAAACCTGTAAAATTTTCAAATCGGTTTTATCCAAAGTAATCTGCTGGGTCATTTGCGTTCTTTCTCCAAACCCGTTTGCTGGGTCGGTTGGTTAAGTTGGTAGCATTATATCCTAAATAAGTTGTTTTTAACATATTATCCTCTAATGACAGGTGATTTGTCGGTATAATCTGTGTTAAATGGTTTATGATTTTGGAGGTTTTCACAACGGCTTTATTTCAAAGAGACGGCTTGCCCAAACTGCCTTTTCAAGCCATAATCGGGGCATGTGCAGGAGAGAGCTACATCAGGTTACATGTAGCCGCCGAAGGCGCAGATGCCCTTAAATCGCTCAGGCAACAGGGACTGCACATTGAAATAAAACATCTGGAGAGCGGTGCGCTCGCACCCACCGAAGGGGAGAAGGCCGTCTGAACCACCATTCAGACAACCGCGCAAAGCAGTGAGCAGACTGGTTTGCCATCAAGCGGGTATGCCGAAAATCTCAGGTTCAAGGACAGATAGGGTCTTCCGCGCATCTTGTGCGGACGGCATCTGAACAATAAATCCGGAGAAGCTGAGAATGACTGCCCTGAAAACCACCCCGTTTCACCAAGCCCATCAAGATGCAGGCGCGAAGTTGGTCGATTTTGCCGGCTGGGAGCTGCCCATCCATTATGGTTCGCAAATCGCCGAACACGAAGCCGTGCGCACCGACGCCGGTATGTTCGACGTATCCCATATGCTCGTTACCGACGTCGCCGGAGCGAACGCCAAAGCCTTTTTCCGCAAACTGATTGCCAACGACGTTGCCAAACTCGCCTTCGTCGGCAAAGCCCTTTATTCCGCGCTGCTCAACGACAACGGCGGCGTGATTGACGACTTGATCGTTTACCGCACCAACGAAGCCGAAACCCAATACCGCATCGTCTCCAACGGCGCGACCCGCGAAAAAGATACCGCCCAGTTCCACAAAGTCGGACAAGAATTCGGCGTTGCCTTCAACCCGCGCTACGACCTCGGTATGCTTGCCGTGCAAGGCCCTAAAGCCATTGAAAAACTCCTGACCGTCAAACCCGAATGGGCGGATGTCGTCCACAACCTCAAACCGTTCCAAGGCGCGGATTTGGGCCACGACTGGTTTGTCGCCCGCACCGGCTACACCGGCGAAGACGGCGTCGAAGTCATCCTGCCCGGCACCGAAGCCGTCGCATTCTTCAAAGCCCTGCAACAAGCCGGCGTACAGCCCTGCGGCCTCGGCGCGCGCGACACCCTGCGCATGGAAGCCGGCATGAACCTCTACGGCAACGATATGGACGACGACACCAGCCCGCTCGAAGCCGGCATGGGTTGGACCGTTGATTTGAAAGACGAAAGCCGCGATTTCGTCGGCAAAGCTGCCTTGTTGGCATTGAAAGAAAAAGGCGTTGCCGTCAAACAAGTCGGTTTGCTGCTCGACAAAGGCGGCATCCTGCGCGCGCATATGGAAGTGTTGACCGACAAAGGCAAAGGCGAAACCACCAGCGGCGTATTCTCGCCCAGCCTGAAACAATCCATCGCCATCGCCCGCGTTCCGAAAGATTTTGACGGCGATACCGCCAAAGTGCTGATGCGCGGTAAGGAAGTGGACGTGCGCGTATTGAAGCTGCCGTTTGTGCGCAACGGACAGAAACAGTTTTAAACGTTGGATTAGTTTTCGTAACGAGGACGTACTTTAGAGGACATACTTTACTGTCCTCTTCTAAAATTATGAATTCAAAATGAAATAGGTAACTTTTATGAGAAAAATTAAGGTTATAACAATTGCAGCTACATTTTGGGTAATAGTTACGGGGTTTGCTTCTGCTAAAGAGATTTATCCTTTTGATTTGGTGAAAAAACAGCCGTATAAAGCAATTTGGGGACAAGAAGTATGGCGAGAAGCCAGAGATAAAAATGATGATTGGTTGAAAGGAGCGGAGGGTGTTGCTACACCATTGGAACCCGTAATAATTAGTTCACAGAAATACCAACGAGCAACAGTATGTGAACCACATAATTGCTCAGATAATATCATTTATTTTTTAATTAATTCTAGAAAGTTGGTGGGAATTCAGTTTAAACGAAATGATAATGGATATTTAAACGTGATACGTTATGGCTCGCGTAGCCGAATAGAAGAAAATTATTTAATAAATTGGTATAAACGAGATCAGCAAAAATAGGAAGCACTGTTGGAAAAAACTGTGAAACAACCTGTCTGAGACATCATGATTCAGACGACCTTCAAACCAAAAAACCAATGGAGAATCAAACAATGAGCAACAACATCCCAGCCGAACTGAAATACGTTGCCAGCCACGAATGGCTGCGCCTTGAAGAAGACGGTACCGTTACCGTCGGCATTACCCACCACGCTCAAGAGTTGTTGGGCGACATCGTGTTCGTCGAGCTGCCCGAAGTCGGCGCGAACCTTGCCGCCGAAGAACAAGCCGGTGTGGTTGAGTCTGTGAAAGCCGCGTCCGACGTGTACGCGCCGATTGCGGGCGAAGTCGTTGCCGTCAACGAAGATTTGCCCAGCGCGCCGGAAACCGCCAACAGCGACCCTTACGGCGCAGGCTGGTTCTTCAAAATCAAACCTGCCAACCCTGCAGATTACGACGGTTTGCTGACCGCCGAACAATACGCGGGCGAAGTGGATTGATTTTAAAATGGCGCGGCAGGCATATTGCCGCGTTTTGATTTTGAAAGGTCGTCTGAAACCCCGTTTTAGGTTCTCAGACGACTTTTGTTTCGCTTGACCGATAAAACATGAATTACTGCGAATTTATTGCCGCCCTTCCGAGCGATACGGACAATCCGAACAAGCATTACCACGATAAGCAATACGGTTTTCCGATTTCAGACGACAATGAGTTGTTCGGACGGCTGGTGTTGGAAATCAATCAGGCGGGTTTGAGCTGGACATTGATGCTGAAGAAGCAGCAGGCGTTTCGGGCTGCATTTAAAAATTTCGACATTGACACTGTCGCCGCGTTTGACGAAGCCGACATCGAACGCCTGCTTGCCGACGCAGGCATCGTCCGCAACCGCTTGAAAATCAATGCTGCGATTTATAACGCACGGCAAATCAAAAAGATACAGCAGGAATACGGCTCGTTCAAACACTGGCTCGATGCGCACTATCCGCTCGATAAAGCCGGGTGGGTAAAGCTCTTTAAGAAACATTTCAAATTTGTCGGCGGCGAAATCGTCGGCGAATTTTTAATGAGTACCGGCTACTTGTCCGGCGCGCATATTGAAAGCTGTCCGGTTTATCAAGAAGTTTTAGAATGCCGCCCGAAATGGGCAGAGGTCGTCTGAAAACGGGTTTTTAATATCACTTACCGTATTTATTTTTAAATAAATGTTTTCAGATGACCTCCCGAATCCAAACGTCGTCTGAAACATCAAAACACCTGCCCAACGGCAGATTCCTACAACAAAAAAGGAGTAGAAATGAAACTATCCGAACTGTTCAACCCCAACGAATTTGCCGCGCGTCATTTGAGTTTCGGCGACGAGGCTGCGCTGTTGGCCGCGCTCGGCGAGAAGAGCATGGACGATTTTGTCGACAACACAGTGCCGCAAAGCATCCGTATGCCGTCCGAACTCGACCTGCCCGAAGCCCTGACCGAGGCGGACGCTTTGGCGAAGCTGAAAGGCATTGCGGCGAAAAACGTGATCAACAAATCCTATATCGGCTTGGGCTATTATCCGACCCGCGTGCCGAACGTGATTTTGCGCAACGTGTTGGAAAATCCGGGCTGGTACACCGCCTACACGCCGTATCAGGCGGAAATCGCGCAGGGGCGTTTGGAAGCGTTGCTGAACTTCCAGCAGGTGTGTATCGATTTGACCGGCTTCCCCGTGGCGGGCGCGTCTTTGTTGGACGAAGCGACCGCCGCCGCCGAAGCGATGGCGATGGCGCACCGCGTGGGCAAGGTGAAATCCGAGCGTTTCTTTGTGGACGAGCGCGTCTATCCGCAGACTTTGGACGTGATGAAAACCCGCGCCAAATACTTTGGCTTCGAGCTGGTGATCGGCGATTTTGCCAAAGCGGATGACGGCGAATACTTCGGCGCACTGTTCCAATACGTCGGCAAAGACGGCGACGTACAAGACTTGCAAAGCGTTATAGGTCGTCTGAAAACCAAAGGCACGATTGTCGCCGTTGCCGCCGACATCATGAGCTTGGTCTTGCTGAAATCACCTGCCGAATTGGGCGCGGACATTGCATTGGGCAACACCCAACGCTTCGGCGTACCGATGGGCTTCGGCGGGCCGCACGCCGCTTATTTCGCCTTTAAAGACGAGTTCAAACGCTCCGCCCCAGGCCGCATCATCGGCGTATCCAAAGACGCATCGGGCAAACCCGCGCTGCGCATGGCGCTATCGACCCGCGAGCAACACATCCGCCGCGAAAAAGCCACATCCAATATTTGTACCGCGCAGGCATTGCTGGCGAACTTGGCGGGCATGTACGCCGTCTATCACGGCCCCGAAGGCGTGAAACGCATCGCCAACCGTATTCACGCGCTGGCTTCCGCCTTTGCCGACGCGCTGGCTTCAGACGGCCTCAAAGTGGTTCACGAAGTCTTCTTCGATACCGTTACCGTTGATTTCGACAGCAAAGAAAAAGCGGACAAAGCGTTCCAAACCGCTTTGGAACTGGGCTACAACCTGCGCCGCGTCAGCGACACCCAAATCGCCGCCGCCTTCCACGAAACATCCGTGCGCGAAGACCTTGCCGTGTTGTACTATGCCTTCACCGGCAACAACACCTTCACGCTTTCAGACGACGTCAAAGGTCGTCTGAAAACCGAATTCCTGCGCCAAGACAATATCTTGCAGCATCCCGTGTTCAACCGTTACCACACCGAACACGAAATGCTGCGCTATCTGAAGAAACTCGAAGACCGCGACTTGGCGATGAACCGCAGCATGATTTCGCTGGGCAGCTGCACCATGAAGCTCAACGCCACCGCCGAAATGCTGCCGATTACCTGGGTGGAATTCTCCGACATCCACCCCTACGCCCCCGAAACCCAAACCGCAGGCTACCGCGAACTCCTGACCGACATGGAAAACAGCCTGAAAGCCATCACCGGCTTTGACGCGATTTCCTTCCAGCCCAACTCCGGCGCGCAGGGCGAATACAGCGGTATGCTTGCCATCCGCCGCTATCAGGAAGCCCAAGGCGAAGCACAGCGCAACATCTGCCTGATTCCCAAATCCGCCCACGGCACCAACCCCGCCACTGCCGCCATGCTCGGTTTGAAAGTCGTCGTCGTCGATACCGACGAACACGGCAACGTCAACATCGACGATTTGAAAGCCAAAGCCGAACAACACCGCGACGCCTTATCCGCCATCATGATTACCTACCCGTCCACCCACGGCGTGTACGAAGAAGGCATCCGCGACATCTGCCGCATCATCCATGAAAACGGCGGACAGGTTTACATGGACGGCGCCAACCTCAACGCCCAAATCGGCATCATGCAGCCTGCCGAAGTCGGCGCGGACGTGTTGCACATGAACCTGCACAAGACCTTCTGCATCCCCCACGGCGGCGGCGGCCCGGGCATGGGTCCCATCGGCCTGAAAGCCCACCTCGCCCCGTTTGCCCCCGGCCATAGCTTGACCGACACACACAGCGCCAGTGCCGGGCAAACCGCCGTTGCTGCTGCCGCCTTCGGTTCCGCGTCCATCCTGCCGATTACTTGGATGTACCTGACCATGATGGGCAAACAAGGCATGGAACAGGCAACGCGCTGGGCATTGCTCAACGCTAACTACGTCGCCAAACGCCTGAGCGAAGACTATCCTGTCCTCTATACAGGCAAAAACGGCCGCGTCGCGCACGAATGCATCGTCGATTTGCGCCCGCTCAAAGCCGAAAGCGGCATCACCGAAACCGACATCGCCAAACGCCTGATGGACTACGGCTTCCACGCCCCGACCGTCTCCTTCCCCGTTGCCGGCACGCTGATGATCGAACCGACCGAAAGCGAGAGCAAAGCCGAACTCGACCGCTTCATCGCCGCCCTGAAACAAATCAAACAGGAAGTGCTGAAAGTCGAACGCGGCGAATGGCCGAAAGACGACAACCCGCTGGTCAACGCCCCGCACACCGCCGCCGATGTAACCGGCGAATGGGCGCACCCGTATTCCCGCGAAGAAGCCGTCTTCCCGCTGCCTTTCGTGCGCGAAAACAAATTCTGGCCGAGCGTCAACCGCGTGGACGACGTGTACGGCGACCGGAATCTGGTCTGCACCTGCCCGCCGATGGAAGCGTATGAAGATTAGGATTTGACATGAAGAAAGGTCGTCTGAAAGTTTCAGACGACCTTTGTTTTAATAAACGTTCATTTAGAAGGTAGCGTGGTTACGCCTTATCTGTTTGTCAGTTTTATTTTTTCTTGCCAAAAATCAGGGACAACACTGACAAAATCAGGAAACCGACAAACAGGATTTTAGCGATACCTGCCGCGCTGCCTGCAATACCGCCGAAGCCCAGTACGGCTGCAATAATGGCGATAACAAAGAAAACAACTGCATAATGAAGCATGGTTTTTTCCTTTCTGTTTGGTGTGCAAACGGTTTGATGTGCAAACGGTCGGGGGAGAGCCTTCCGTTTGTTGTGAGATGTAACAGTTTTATATTGAATCAACTATCTTATTGATTAATTTTATACTCACGGATGTAACCGCTTGTAGTACACCTTATCTGATAACTTCCTACTTAGCAAACCGCAGCAATATCGATTTTCAACCAATCACCCCATTTATGAAGCAACTAATCAAATAATCAATGGCTTATATACAGACGTTAATTTTTGAAAACATTTATATTTTATCGATTAAAGGTTGCAGAGGAAATTTTCTTGTTAAATCAATACGAAAAAATAAGGATATATTAATATCGAAGGAATGTTTTGAAACCGTTTATTTGAATATTTTAGAAGAAGCGGAGCAGGAAAGGAAAAAGGTCGTCTGAAAGTTTTCAGACGACCTCATGATTATTTGATGACCCGCGCCAACAAGGCTTTTTCTTTGCCCTGCATATTTGGGATTTTGACTTGGATGCCGTTGCCCGGGGCGACTTCGACGGCTGCGCCTTTGCGGGTCATTTGTTCCAGCGTAATGGTTTGGTTGCCTTCGGGGTGGATGATTTCCAAAGTGTCGCCGACGGCAAAGCGGTTTTTAACTTCCACCGTTGCCCAGCCTTCGGCGTCGATTTCGGTAACGTGTCCGACGTATTGGCTTTGTTTGGCGGTGGAATGGCCGCTGAGGTAGTTTTGGTAGTCTTGGGTTTGGTGGCGTTCGAGGAAGCCGCTGGTGTAGCCGCGGTTGGCGAGACCTTCGAGTTCGCTCAACAAGCCATAGTCAAACGGACGGCCTGCGACGGCGTCGTCAATCGCTTTTCGGTAGGACTGGGCGACGCGGGCGACGTAGTAGAGCGACTTGGTGCGGCCTTCGACTTTGAGGCTGTCCACGCCGATTTTGGCGAGTTTCTCGACGACTTCGATACCGCGCAGGTCTTTGGAATTCATGATGTAGGTGCCGTGTTCGTCTTCCATAATCGGCATCATCTCGCCGGGACGGTTGGACTCTTCAATCAGGAAAACTTTGTCGGCGTAGGGGTGGCGTTTCTGACCGTTGATGCCTTCGAAGTTTTGGTTGGCTTCTTCTTGGGCTTTTTCAAAGTTGAAACCTTGCAGAAGCTGGGCGTCGCCCGCATCGCTTTCAGTGGCGTTGTGGACTTTGTAATCCCAGCGGCAGGAATTGGTGCAGGTGCCTTGGTTGGGGTCGCGGTGGTTGAAATAGCCCGACAATAGGCAACGGCCTGAGTAGGCGATGCACAATGCGCCGTGGATGAAGACTTCGAGTTCGATGTCGGGGCATTCTTGGCGGATTTCGGCGATTTCTTCCATGCTCAATTCGCGCGACAGGATGATGCGTTCGACGCCGATGTTCTGCCAGAATTTCACGCCCCAATAGTTGGTGGTGTTGGCCTGTACGGACAGGTGGATCGGCATTTCCGGCCATTTTTCGCGCACGGTCATAATCAAACCCGGATCCGCCATAATCAGCGCGTCGGGCTTCATGGCGATCAGCGGCTCCATGTCGGCGACGAAGGTTTTGAGCTTGGAGTTGTGCGGCAGGGTGTTGACGGTCAAAAAGAATTTTTTGTTGCGCTCGTGCGCTTCTTTAATGCCTTGCTCGAGGACGTCGAGTTTGGCAAATTCGTTGTTGCGGGCGCGCAGGGAGTAACGCGGGCTGCCGGCATAAACGGCGTCTGCGCCGTAATCGTAGGCGGCGCGCATACGTTCGAGGCCGCCGGCGGGAAGGAGGAGTTCGGGTGCTTTCATGTTTGTGCTTTATAAAAGGTTTCAGACGACCTTTTGAATCACGGGGAAAGGTCGTCTGAAAAGGTGTTTTAAGGATGGGCGGATTATCCGCTTTTTTGTCGGGACGGTCAATTTTACGGCGGCATATCGGGATTGTTTGGCGTTGTTTTTTCAGAAGAAAACGGATTTAGGAGTAACAATGGGCGGATAGGTACGACGGGCGGGGAAATGTAAAAAACGGACGGCAACCCGATTAATTTAACAAAAAGGCATTCAAAGAATGTATTTTCTTGTAAAATATCGAGTTTCATTTTTCCAATGTTCGGGAATCGGGCGGCTGCCGCAAACCGTTTCCCAGAGTTTTAGACAGGCGGACGAGTATGGATTTTCGGTTTGACATTATTTACGAATACCGCTGGATGTTTTTCTACGGCGCGCTGACGACGCTGGGCTTGACCGTAGTGGCGACGGCGGGTGGCTCCGTATTGGGTCTGCTGCTCGCGCTGGCGCGCTTGATTCATCTGGAAAAGGCGGGTGCGCCCATGCGTGCGCTGGCTTGGGTTTTGCGTAAGGTTTCGCTGCTGTATGTAACGCTGTTCCGTGGTACGCCGCTGTTTGTGCAGATTGTGATTTGGTCTTACGTTTGGTTCCCGTTTTTCGTCCATCCTACCGACGGTTTGCTGATTAACGGCGACGAGGCGGTGGAAATCCGACGTTCTTACGGCGCGCTGATTGCCGGTTCGCTTGCCTTGATTGCCAACTCCGGCGCATATATCTGCGAGATTTTCCGCGCGGGCATCCAGTCCATCGACCGCGGTCAGATGGAAGCGGCGCGTTCGCTGGGGCTGACTTATCCGCAGGCGATGCGCTATGTGATTCTTCCGCAGGCTTTGCGCCGTATGCTGCCGCCGCTTGCCAGCGAATTTATTACGCTTTTGAAAGACAGCTCGCTGTTGTCCGTTATCGCCGTGGCGGAGCTGGCTTATGTACAAAGTACGATTAGCGGCCGCTATTCCGTTTATGAAGAACCTCTCTATACCGTCGCGCTGATTTATCTCTTGATGACGACTTTCTTGGGCTGGGTGTTCCTGCGCTTGGAAAACCGCTACAACCCGCAGCATCGTTGATTTCCGAATAAGCCGAGACCTTTGCAATAACATGAGTTATTAAAATTTTATGTTCAATACCATTGCCAAAATGAAGAACCTCCCTGATTGCTTCTACTTTTTTCTCAATATCAAAAAGGTTTTAGCCAATTGAAAATTTTTTAGCACATTTTTATGCGTCAAATTTTGTTAACAGACTATTTTTGCAAAGGTCTCAAGCCGATTGTTTTCGGCTAGGGCAATGTCAAAAGGTCGTCTGAAAACCGATTCGGGTTTTCAGACGACCTTTTAGTTTTTTAGGCTTACAGACCGAATAGGGCGATTTCGCCTTTGCCTTGTTGGAAATCTCATTCAACTTGAGCAACTGACGCAAACCGGAATGCTGCCTTCGGGCGGCGGTTCGGCAAGGTCGGCGAACTCTGCCTGTTCGTCAAAGGGACGGGCGAGGCAGCGGCGCAGGCGTTCGATTTCGCGGTAGTCGCCGTTTCGGGCTTGGGCGATGGCCTGTTCGGCAAGGTAGTTGCGCAGGATGTAGAGCGGGTTGGTCAGGTTCATGCGTATTGCGCGTTCGGCAGGATTGCTGTTTTCGGCACGCAGGCGTTGGCGGTAGCGTCCGAGCCAGCGGATGAAGGCGGGTGGAACGCCGTTTTTGAAGGTTTGTTCGAGTTTGGGCGGGATGGGTTCGCCGTGTGTATTGCTGACTTCGGACAGGTTTCTGAAAAACAGGGTGAAGTCGGTTTTTTGGTCTTGCAGGGCAGCGAAGAGGTCGGCGATAAGGCTTTCGTCGTCTCTTTTGTCTGCTTGCTGCAAACCGAGTTTTCGGCGCATTTCCTCTAAATAGGTCGTCTGAAAAACTTCTGTCCAGCCGTCGATGAGTTGCTCGAGGGTGTCGTGTGGGACGAGGGTGTCGAAGCAGGAGGCGAGGGCGGAGAAATTCCAATGGGCGACGAAGGGCTGGGCATTGTAGGCGTAGCGGCCTTGGGCGTCGGAGTGGTTGCAGACGTGGCGGCGGTCGTAGTCGTCGAGGAAACCGAAAGGGCCGTAGTCTATGGTCAGCCCCAGTGCAGACATGTTGTCGGTATTCATTACGCCGTGGCAGAAGCCGACGCTTTGCCATGCGGCGACGGTATCGGCGGTACGGTTGCGGATTTGTTCCAACAGGGCGGCGTAGGGATTGTCGGCATCTCGGCAATCGGGGTAGTAATGCCGGATGAGGTAGTCGGCAAGTTGTTGGATTTCGGCTTCGCGGCCGGTGTAATAGAAGTATTCGAAATGGCCGAAACGCAGAAAGCTCGGGGCGATGCGGGTCAGGACGGCGGCAGTTTCGACGGTTTCACGATAAACGGGGTCGTCGCTGCCGCACAGGGCGAGGGCGCGGGTCGTGGGGATGCCGAGACCGTGCATGGCTTCGGAACAGAGGTATTCGCGGATGGAGGAGCGCAAGACGGCGCGCCCGTCGGCAAAGCGGGAATAGGGCGTTTTACCTGCGCCTTTGAGCTGCCACTCTTGGCGTTGTCCTGCTGCATCGACGGAGTCGCCAATCAAGATTGCTCGCCCGTCGCCAAGGCGCGGGGTATAAACGCCGAACTGATGGCCGCTGTAAACACCGGCAATGGGTGCAGGCGCGTATTGCGGCGCGTTGCCGCTGAGGTAGGCAAGGTTGGCGGTCGTCTGAAAATCTGTGTTCAGATTCAACTCTGCCGCCAAATCGGTGTTGAAGGCGATCCAGTAGGGCGCGGTCAACGGCTCGGGGGCGACGCGGGAATAGAAAAACGGCGAGAGTTCGGCGAATTGTTGGGTAAGCAGGGGGAGGGTGTGCATGGGATTCCTGACAGGGGCGGGCGGGTTTGTATAACGCGCGGGTATGTTTATTGTGTTTTAGAGTTGGATGCTGCCTGTTTGGTTTTCAAGCATTTTTAAAATAATGCCTGTTGCCGTTGTTGCAAATAATCTGCCAGCGGTTTGGGCAAACCGTAATCCGCCAAATTTTCGGGTTTCACCCAGAAGCGGTTATCTTTTGATGCGTTTTCAGAATGGGGCAGCGTGTCGGGCGAACTGATTTGCGCTTCAAACGGCGTAATCATCAATAAACGATGCGTCAGGCGGTGGGTGAGGGCGGGTTGCTCGGAAAGGTCGTCTGAAACGATGCCGAGCTTTTCGGCGCAAACGTATGTTTCGTCTAATTTTTCAAAACACGGCACGCAATACAGCCCGCCCCAAATGCCTTTGGCGGGGCGTTTTTCCAGCAGGATTTCGCCGTCTTGGTTGCGGACAATCAGCCAGTAAAGCGGCAGGGTTTGCACTTCGGGGGCGGTTTTTTTGCGCGGCAGCTCGGCGATGCGGTTTTGCTTTTTCGCTTCGCAGATGTCCGCCATCGGGCATTGATGGCACAAGGGTTTTGTCCGTTTGCACACGGTTGCGCCCAAGTCCATCAAACCTTGCGTATAGGCAGGCATATCGGCGTTTTCAGACGGCAGCAGGCTTTCGGCAAGCGTCCAGAGCGAGTTTTCAAATTTTTTGTCCTGCGGATTGCCGTCGCGGGCGAACACGCGGCAGAGAACGCGTTTGACGTTGCCGTCCAAAATGGTTTCGCGGCGGTTAAAGGCGAAGGCGCAAATGGCGGCGGCGGTGCTTCTGCCTACGCCGCAAAGGGTTTCCAAGTCTTTGCGTTCGGATGGAAATGTGCCGCCGAATTGCCCGACGACTTGTTGCGCGGCTTTGTGCAGATTGCGCGCGCGGCTGTAATAGCCCAAGCCCGCCCACAACGACAACACTTCGTCTTGCGGCGCGGCGGCAAGTGCCTGCACGGTCGGGAATTTTTCCAAGAAACGCGGATAGTAGTCCAACACGGTGGCAACCTGCGTCTGCTGGAGCATGATTTCGGAAAGCCAAACGCAATAAGGGTTTTTGACCTGCCAAGGGAGGTGGTGCCTGCCGTATTGTTTTTGCCAGCGGATGAGCCGTTCGGAGAAGGAGGTGGGTGTGTTCATTAATATCAATCAGTGGTTTTATTTATATTGAAAACAAAATGTTATGGTATAACATCGTGAAAATAATTCTTATTGACTTATTTTTTGTAGGGGTATATAACTCATATAAAGAGACTTTATTGCGGTATTGAAATTATTTATCAACAAGCAAGGAGTATCAGCATGAAAGCAATGGTTTATCACGGCGCAAACGACATCCGTTTTGAAGAAAAAACCCGTCCGCAGATTATCGATCCGACCGACGCGGTGGTGAAAATCGTCAAAACCACGATTTGCGGTACCGACTTGGGTATTTGGAAAGGCAAAAACCCCGAAGTCGCCGACGGTCGTATTCTCGGCCATGAAGGCATCGGTATTGTAGAAGAAGTCGGCGAGGCTGTAAAAAACATCAAAGTCGGCGATAAAGTCATTATTTCATGCGTCAGCAAATGCTGTACTTGCGACAACTGCAAAATCCAACTCTATTCACACTGCCGCAACGGCGGCTGGATTTTGGGCTACATGATCGACGGCACGCAGGCCGAATACGTCCGCACGCCTTATGCCGACAACAGCCTTGTTCCGCTGCCCGACAATGTCAACGAAGAAGTTGCTCTGCTGTTGAGCGACGCTTTGCCGACCGCCCACGAAATCGGCGTGCAATACGGCGATGTCAAACCCGGCGACACCGTCTTCATCGCAGGCGCAGGTCCTGTCGGTATGTCCGCCCTGCTGACCGCCCAACTGTACAGCCCCGCCGCCATCATTGTTTGCGATATGGACGAAAACCGTTTGAAACTGGCGAAAGAGTTGGGCGCGACCCATACCATCAGTCCCGCTTCAGGCGACGTATCCAAACAAGTCTTTGCCATCGTCGGCGAAGACGGCGTGGACTGCGCCATCGAAGCCGTCGGTATCCCCGCCACATGGAATATGTGTCAAGACATCGTCAAACCGGGCGGCCATATCGCCGTTGTCGGCGTACACGGTCAATCCGTCGATTTCAAACTCGAAAAACTCTGGATTAAAAACCTTGCCATCACAACCGGCTTGGTAAACGCCAATACCACCGAAATGCTGATGAAGGCAATTTCCAGCAGCTCTGTCGATTACACCAAAATGCTGACCCACCGTTTCAAATTCAGCGAATTGGAAAAAGCCTACGATGTGTTCAAACACGCCGCCGAAAACCAAGCCATGAAAGTGGTTTTGGAAGCGGATTGATTTGAAACAGATTATT
Organism: Neisseria sp. HMSC03D10; assembly: GCF_001807625.1. Classification (NCBI taxonomy): domain Bacteria; kingdom Pseudomonadati; phylum Pseudomonadota; class Betaproteobacteria; order Neisseriales; family Neisseriaceae; genus Neisseria; species Neisseria sp. HMSC03D10. Next base: position 15,740 of record NZ_KV789532.1, on the reverse strand, counting down.
GAGGTTTAAAAAAGATAGAGGTCGTCTGAAAACAGGTTTTCAGACGACCT